>JADGRG010000620.1 GCA_017881145.1 Sandaracinaceae bacterium
GGCGCGAGATGCGCGGTGGCCGCGGGCCCGAAAACACGCTCGCCACCGCTGCCATGTGCGCGGGCGTCCCGGCCACGCCCAGCGCTTTGAGGTGCGTGCCGAACACGGCAAGTCGAGTTGCAGCCTCCGTGATGTTTGCGACCTCGTAGACACCGATGTTGCGGTAGCCCGGACTGCTCCGCAGCTGATGGCGGCCTTCCCAGCTGGCACCCGCCTGGCTCGAGGCGTGCAGAGTGCCGCGCGCTGCAGCACTGCCTCGCCACTGCAACTCCGCCGCATGCGCCGCCAGGTCGAGCTTGCCGCGCGGCAAGATGGCTTGCAGCTCCGGTAGACCCCACTCCCCGAGCGCGCGGGCGAAGTCTTCCGCATCCGCGTGGCCGCCCGCCTGGACCAACACGAAGTGGGGGGAGAGACAGCCGTGCTGGTCGTAGGCAGCCACATCGAGCGCAAGCCGCTGCACGACCAAGTGCATCGCCGTCGCATCGCGCAGGCTCTCCGCGCAGACGTAGGCTGCAGACAGCCCGTGGCCGTGCTCGATCAGCCGCTGATCGCCGCGCAAGCGGCCCGCCACGGCCGCGACCGCCGCATCGCTGCCATACACCGAGATGGCTTCGGCCTGCGCCACGAGTGCCTGCAACGCCGACGCCTCCGTGCGTTCAAACGCGAACACGGCAAGATGCTGGCCGACCTCTGGGTCGGCATCGTCGAGGGCCTGTTTCAGCGCGATAGCCAGCACGGGATCGCGTGCCGAGGTCTTCACAAGCACCGGCGCAGCGCTGAGCAGCGGCAGCAAGAGCGCTCGCACGCAGGCGCTGAAGAGATTGCCGGCGAGCACCACGGCGACCAAGCGCGCAGGCGCTCCGCGAGGGTCGCAAGCAGCAGCCAGCGAGAGCAAGCGCTTGGGCTCCACGCTGGCGAGAGTCGTCGCAAGACCCCACTCGATCATCTCTGCACTGAGGTGCGTCGTGCCGAGCAAGTGTTCTCGCGTGCTGCGCGCCAAGGCGTCGCGGCCTTGCAGGCGTTCGGCCGCTTGGCAGAGCGCACGCACGATGCGGTCGGTCGAAAGGGCTCGCAGCGCCGGGCCGCCGGCCGAGAGTGCGGCTGCGCAGGTCTCTATGTCGGATGGCTTGGGCGCTGCATCTGGGAGCTGCACGGTCACCCCCCGAGCAGCTCATCGGCGCCAATCGAACAGCCACGCACGGCGGCATCGGCTGCGCGTCCCAGCACCACCACACCAGCTTGCACGCGTCGCGCCAGGTCGCTGGTCTGGATCGCGCACACGCCATCCAGGTTTGCCAGGTCGTCGATGCGCAAAAGCCCAACCTCGCCCGCAGCTGTTGGCTGCAACGTTTCCGGATCGATCGGCTCGGCGCGCACCCAGCCCGGCACCCAGAGGTGACGCTCGGTCGAAGCTTCTCCGAGTGCAGCGCGGCGCAAGGTGGTTTCGTAGAGCTGTGAGCTGAGCTCGGTCATCCCGTATTCTTGCACGATCCAGTCGCTGGCAATGCCGAAGCGCGCAGAGAGCATCTGCAGCATGGCGGCAGGCTCAATGCTGCGCGAGCGACCTTTGAAGCCTCCCGTCTGCATGATGCGGCTGCCGGGCGGAAGCACAAAGCGCTGCTCACCGAGAGCGTCCTGTGCGTGCACGAAGGCAAACGATGTCCCGAGCAGTGCTACCGGTTTGCGAACGCTGGTGGCCTTGGCGAGCGCTTGCCGCAAGGCATCGACCTGCAGCGCGCCACCGCGCAATACGTATTCGCTCTCGTCGTCGCCAAACCAGTGCAGAAAGCGCGCGAGCATGTAGGAGAGCGACGAATCGGGTGCTTCCGCTTCGCTGGGCGCCAGCACCACCAGCCTGAGCCTTGGCGCATCGGGGAAGAGCGCGTAGCTGGCCGCCGCTTTGGCTCCTCGATCGTAGAGTGAAAGGTCTCGCAGCGGATGGCTGCCACGCTCAGCCGAGGTGGTGCCCGAGGTGCGAAACACCCGCAGGTCTTGGCTTGGATCGTGGGCCGCGACGCGCGTGAAGCGAAATGCGTCGGTCGGCAGCGCCGGCAAGCGTCCGTGCGGACGGCGCCGTTCAGCCGCGAGGAAACGCCGGTAAGGCTCGACGCGCTCTGCTTGAACGCTTGCAAGCTCGGCGAGCAAGGCATCGCGGGTTGCATCGTCACGCTCGCCACCCGAAACACCATCGATGAAGCGTTCGATGCGCTCGCGCAGGTCTTGGCAGCTCAAGCGCAGGCCTCCAGCGCAGCTCCCAAGGCATCGGCGAACGCATCCAGCTGCCTTTGCGTGATGGTAAGCGGTGGCGTGAGCGAAATCACCCGAGCATCTGCGCCTGCTGGCACCGTGATGAAGCCGCGTGCGAGCAGGTCGCGGCCCAGCCCGAGGCCCAAGGCTCCCGAGGCGACCTCGACCCCGATCAAGAGGCCCTTGCCGCGCACATCCGTGATGAGCGTGTGCTCTGCACGAAGCTCGGTGAGACGTGAACGCAGGTGCTCGCCGAGAGAGAGCGCGCGCGTGCCGAGGTTCTCGGCCTGCAGCACGTCGAGCGTTGCCAGTGCTGCGACCGCGCCGAGCGGGTGACCGAAGAAGGTGGCCGTATGCAACGCTTCGTTGCCGGGATCACCCCAGGCTTGCATCACTTCCGCCTTGCCGAGGCAAGCGCTCACCGGCAAGCCACCGCCCAGCGCCTTGCCGAGGCAGATCAAGTCCGGCTCGGCGCCTTCGGTGACCGAAGAGAAGAGCGAGCCGGTGCGCAACAAGCCGGTCATGATCTCGTCGGCGATCAAGAGCACGCCGCGCCTGCGACAGAGTGCCGAGAGCTCGCGAAGAAAACCGTCCGGGGGCACGACCACGCCGCCGCGCCCCAGCACCGGCTCTACCAACACTGCGCCGACGCCGACCTCCATCGAGAAGATGGCATCCTCGACCGCTGCCAGCGTTTGCGCGCCGCGCTCGTGCGTATCCGGATAGCGCACGAAGCGCACGTGCGGGTTGAGCTGCGCAGCAAAGGGCTCGCGGAACGCTGCGTTGTAACCGCAGGCGGCCAGCGGTCCGTGGTGCAGACCGTGATAGCCACCCTCGAAAGCGATGACGCCGGGCTTGCCGGTCTTGAGGAGCGCCGTCTTCAGCGCAGCCTCCACCGCGTCCGCACCGGAAAGGCCCAACATAACGCGCGCATCCGGGAAGGGTGCCAGCTGCGCCAGACGCTGCAGCAGCTGCACTTTCACATCCGCCGGTTGCAGATCCCCGAGCGCGTGCAGCAGCCGCCCGGCTTGCTGGCGCAACGCATGCACGACGCGTGGGTGACCATGTCCGATGCTGGCGGCGCCGAAGCCCGCGCTCAGATCGACGTAGCGGTTGGCATCGGCATCGAGCACGTTCGCGCCACGCGCAGCCGTCCACACGATGGGATCCTGCTGCGCCCCGGAGCGTTCGGCTCGACGCGCTCGGCGCATGGTCAGCGCTGGACACTCCGTGGCCGCGAGTGTGTCGATGAGACGTGCGCAGGCCTCGCCGGGCACAGCCGTCTTGATCTCCGGTAAGAGCGCGCCGAGAGCATCCATCGCCTCGGCTTCCTGCACCATAACTCGTCCGAGATCAAATCGAGTGGAGCGCTCGGAGAGCGGCAAGCGGCTCAAGAGCTGTCCAGAAATCGGCGCAGAGCGAGCGCGCCCGCAGAAAGAACCGCAGGAATACTCGTGTATTTCGAGGATTCTTTGGCAGGACGAAAGCCGCTACGCCGAGAGCCGAAGGCTGCTCGGCGGGTAGACGACTATGAGCCATTTCTGGACAGCTCTTCAGCGCTTCCAGGGATAGAAGGCTCTTCCCTGCTTACGGGCGTTCTTGACCAGCTCCGGGGTGTTCAGCAAGAGCATCTGAAGCTGCTGACCATGCTTCTCGCTCGCATCGCAGATAGCATCGGTGATGTCGGCGACGCGGTTGAGAAACGACGGGTCCACGCGCACGCCGACAGCAGGCCCTTCGCCGGGCTCCGCGAGCGTGCATGCCCACTCGACCTCCGGGAAGGCACGCAGCGCATTCGAGATCGCCTGTAAGGCTTCTTCCCGCACTGCATCGGCCGAGCTCTCAGCTACGGCTTGCTCCCCCGGGCCTCGCGAAGCGTCGTCGTTTGCAGCGTTGGCGTCGCCCAAGAAGAGCGCTGCCATGGGCTTGCCTGCCGAAAGAGCAGTGTCTTGTCGCTCTGCCGGCGCATCGCCCGAACCTGCGCCCTCCAAGAGTAGCTTGGACATCTCTTCGGCAGCGCGTTCCGCCGCGATCCCCACGGCGGGTGCTCGAATGCTTGGCGGGCGGACCTCGGGCAATGCCGCCGTTGGCTGCGCCGCCGACCGCGCCGCCGCCACATCCAGCGCTTGCAATGCGCCCTGCGGTGGCCTGCTGGGGCGCACACTCGTGCGCCGTGCTTGCGTCAGCGGCTGCGACACAGCGCGCCCCTGGGCACCCGCCGGCAGGCTCGGTCTGCGTGCCGGCGCTTCGCTTGCGCCTTGCGCAGAGCCCTCTTTCAAGTTCGCAAAAGGCAGGTCGATTTCCACCGAGGGCGTTCTCGGCGCAGCTGGGATCCGGCTGATTGCACCGCCGCTCGGCGGAGGCCTGGTCGAACGTCGCACTGCGTCGAGGATCGCAGCCTGCGGCTCTCCTGCCGCAGCGAAGGGCCCTCCGCCGCTCTTCTGGTTTTGAAGCTGCAAGAGCGGCTCGATCTCCTCGCGCGCAAACTCCACCGCGTGATCGCTGCCCATGTCGAGCACCACGAAGTGCACGCCGCGCCCCAGCGCATGTCGCAGCGCCTCACGCGCGCCAAGCTCGCGACACGAGAGCGAGCCATCCGGGTTCATCCAGCCGAAACGCCGCGCCGTCTCCTCCAGCAGCTCGTGCCCGGTGAAAAGCGGCATGGCCGTCTCGCCCTCGCGATTGGTCAGCGTGCGGACCGCCTGCCCTTGGCCAGGCCACGTCGCCGCGAACACCGTACGCTGAGCGAGCACGACCAACGCATCTACGCGTGTCTGCTCATTCGAATTGGCCTCCGCCAAGAGGCGCCGAAACGCCACGGTCGCCTGATCGATGCCGGCAGAGAAACCCACCATCCTGGAGCATTCTAGCCAGACATCCCCCCCGAGCTCCAAGTTAGAGGCAATACCCCCCGGCCCAAGCCTCGCTTCGAAGCCGCCCTGCCGCCCCTTCGCGCCAACCTTGACTCCGGCCTCCGCAAAGGTATCTTGCGCCCCCGAAGTGGGTGACCTCTCCCACGCTGCCCAGATAGCTCAGTCGGTAGAGCAGAGGATTGAAAATCCTCGTGTCGGCGGTTCGATTCCGTCTCTGGGCACCGAGAAACCCCGCGAATTGCGGGGTTTTTTGCTTAACGGTGTTTCAGTGTCGCTGTCGTTTTGTCCGATGAGTTCGCTCTTGTCCGTCTTGAGTGTGGCAAGGGTGTGGCAGTGGTCGGACTCGGACGTTTGACACGCTTGGTTCGCTGGTGTGGCAGCGACCCCACGTGAGCCGAGCTTGAGCGCAGCGGCCATAGTCATGCCGCGTTCAGCGACTCGGCTGTAGAGCGTGCTCTTGGGAATGGCGTAGGCCTTCGCCCATTGGTCGAGCGTGCGCGACACGCCGCCTACCGTGTGGAGTACGGGTCCTGCCTTCGGGTCGGGCAGGCGCTTGAGCGTGGCCACTACCTTCTCCTTGCCCCGTCTGCGCAGTGCGCTGCGGGCGTATCGCGCGTCGATGGAGTCGAGCATCCGGTCGCCGAGGTCTTCATCGCGCACTCGGGCGTAGACCTTCTCCGTGATCCTGGTGTCGGCGTGTCCCAGCACGCGGGAGACAAGTTCCAACGGCACGTGCAGATCGATCAGGAACTGCCCTGCGGCCTTGCGCAGTGCGTGGGGCCAGAGGTGTGGGATCTTCGCGTGCACGCACGCCTGGGCCAGATCACGTCGAAGGTTTGTCAGCGGCCCAAAGAGCCGACCATCCTTCCCCTGCGCGTGTTTGCGAACGAAGTCGAGCAACACCCTCTGCTCGTCGCTCACCACCGGAGCGAAGCGGTCTCGCTGGCTTGTCTTCGTTCCACGTACGCGAACGCGGGGTTGAGGCTCCTTGGCGTCCGGAAGGTCAGCCCTCA
>JADGRG010000055.1 GCA_017881145.1 Sandaracinaceae bacterium
CGTTAAAATGACGAAACCACTGCTCAGTGCGTTGCCTTGCGAAGCACTGCCGCAACGGCCGCGGCGGGCTTGGCCAGCGTGTCGGCCGTTGCCAGAGCCTGCCCGTAGTATCGGCTGATGATGCTCGAGTCGAGCTGCAGGGCGCGTGCCATGGCGGACTGCTGGCCGGCGTACTCATGGACCCACAGCCACACCGCGAGGCGTTTGGCCGATGCAGACCTGCGTGTTCTCGGACGCTCACGGAGTTCACTTGCGGCCACGCCCTGATGCTTCAGCACGGCCTCGATCAGCTGGCGAGCTGTCGGTCGAACGGAGGCACGGCCCTGCTTCCCAGGCTTGGGAAGCGCTCGGCCGGTCTGTGAGCGTACGTCCTTTGAGCGTTCGGTCTGAAGCTGCATGCGAGTCACGAATGCGGCGCTGCCCAGGATGCCGTTGCTCAGCCGATGACCTTCGGCGAGCGTTCTGCGCACGAGAGCCGCTTGAGCGGCGTCCGCGGGACCGCTGAGTTCCGGCCGCCGCGTCTGATCACGGCCTTCGTCGACGAAGCGATCGAAACGCTCAGCGGCGCTGCGCTTGTCTTTGCCGAATCGTTCGAGCACCCGGCTCGTATTCAACCAGGGTGGCGCCGCTGCGCGGTCGATGTAAGCGGGATGACTGGACCAGCGGCTGCTGCGCGCGAATTTCACGAGCCCGGCACGCACCGGATTGTTGTGCACGTAGCGAACCAGTTCCAGCAGGTAGGGCTCGGGTTCGATCAAGATCGTGCGCGGTCGGTCGGCGAACACTGGCCCGTGCGCCTTGCGTCCGCGCGCGTGTTCGTGCGCCCAGCCGGCGAAGCCCGTGTGCAGCGACTTCGCGAAGCGCTCTAGTGACTGCTCGCCCTGCACCACGACCAGATGCACGTGATTGGACATCAGGCAATACGCCAGCACCTCGACGCCGCCGGCCGAGGCAGCCCGGTTGAGCGCCCCGAGGTAGGCGTCGCGCGCGCCTTCGCGATCGAGCCACCACTCGTCCCCGGCAAAGCGAGAGACCACGTGAAAAACCCCACCAGGCAGAGACAAACGCGCCCGTCGTGACATGGCGCGGAACTAGCACGGGCGCTCGCGAGAAGGCAATTAGTATGGTCCGTCCCGTCTTGTCGCGGCACGCGCAGCGACGCTTCGAGAACGTTCGCGTTCTTGGTGCAGCGTGGCGGCAAGCGGCGTAGCCCCCCGAATGGTGGGTGAGCGGCAGTTTGTGGATTGACTGCGAGGTGTCGATCGAGGTTGACGGTTTGCGCGCACGCCGATACTTCTTGGCAATGCGTTCATCTTCAGTCCTCGTTGCACTCACGGTTTCTCTTCCCTTGCTCGGCTGTGCGTCAAAGCAGCTCATGCCGGTTGTCGTGTCCTCTGCCGGTGTGCCGAGCTATGCGCTGGGCTATCCCGCAGCGTTGAGCGCGCAGACTGAGACGCTGGTGGCAGACAAGAAACAAGCCCAGACACTTTCGCGAGGCCTGCCGACGCGAAGCGCGGATTTCAAGGCCAGCGCGGACCCGAAACTTCTCTTGTACATCGTGCAGCAGTCCGACCAAGCGGGCCGCGGTGAGGCGTTTGCTGCGGCCCACGCGGACGCCAGCGCTTCGCGGCAGTTTTGGGATGAGGAGCGCGGTCCGATCACCTCGCGCGTCAGCGGCGCGGCCCAGAAACAGGTTACCGAAGCTGGCTGCACCAAGGCCGAGGTTGGCGGCGCGATCAGCTATGCGCTCAAGGACGGCGTCGACAAGCAGCTTGAAAAACGCCTGCGCGCCCGCAACGAGGCGCAGCGCACCATCGAGCGCAACAAGAACGCGCTCGGGCAAGCCAACGTTGCCGCGGCGCAGAAGTTGGCCGACGACGTCGCGATGACGAGCTTTCTCGTGAACAGCGAGCTGGTGTTCGAGCGCGATCGACTGCGCGTACTGTTGGATGAGCAGGGTGACGTCGATTCGACGCTGCGCAGGGCTGCCGAGGACGAGGTCGAATGGCAAAAGGCAAAGCCAGCCACCGGTGCCGACCTCAAGACCAGTCAAGAGCTGGTGAGCGCGCTGCAGAAGAGCCGCAGCGCGCTACCTGCCGCGGCGAACGGCGCCGAAAACGCGCTCGTGAACATCGACCTCGATATCGAGAACGCGCGCAAGGAATACCAAGCGGGCCTCGATCTAATCGAAGAAGCGCTCGAGAAGCAGGCCGAAGGCGCGAAGCGTTAGCGGCGTTCCTGTTTAGAATTAGAACTCGAGTCGGCCACCGGCCGTGCCCAGAACGGCGTTGCCGAAGCTGCTGTTGGAGAAATAGCGGTCGACCGCGACATCGAGCCAGGCATCCTTGGCGAAGTCGAAGACCGTGTGGGCCAGGAAGCTCATGCGGTATTCGAGCGACAAACCGACCGTGTGCGTGGTGAGGGCCGAGAGCTTGGGATCGGCCGTGGTTGGGCCATCCCAGCCGGCCGGGTACTTCGGGCGCTGAAAAGACGCCTTGGTTTGCGCGTACAAGCGATAGCGCGGACGCACCAGGAAATCGCGGGTGAGTTGTTGGTAGATGCGAATTTCGGGAATCACCGCGGCGACATCCCAGGAGTCCACGTAGGTGGCATACAAGAGATGCACTGCCGTATCGGTTGCGGGGATGAACCAGGAGAGGTGTGAGCTGATGCCGTGCCGATAGCGCGTGCCGGGCGGCGCTTCGCGCTCGGGCGCGTGTGCCGCTGACAGCGCACGGCGATAGGGATTGCCGAGATAGCCATCGAGGTAGCCGAACTGATAGTTCAGCGTGAGCACCAGCACCGGGCTGAGCACCTGTTCGATCCCGGCACCGGCGGAGAGCCCTTTCAGATGTCCGTCGAAAGAGGGGTCGGCGTTGCTCTTGATCTGATCGGAGACGCCCGTGGCGAGCAATGAGAGTTTGGTGTTCTTCTCGTTCAGCCACAGGCTCGAGTTGAGGCCTACGGCGAGCGACGTGTAGTCGTTCTCCGTGCTGTAGATGCCGTGCACACCGAGATCGAGCTGCGACCCACCGAGTTCAAAAGGCTTGCCCGCGTCGAGCCCAAGACCGTGACGGTATTCGGTTGCAACCTGGTCGTTGCCGGCTCCGGCAGAAATGCTCGCGCTCGAAATCGCGTCGAGCAGGTAGCCGGCGCCGAGGTGCGTGCCGTCGGGGGCCGTGACGGTGGCTTTCACCTCGGGCACGATCACGCGCGTGGAACGTTCCCAAAAGTAGTTGCCACGGCCTTCGATCGAGCCGCCCCATGAGCCAGCGTTGTCCTGCGCCAGCGCGAGGCTGCTGCACCACCAGCACGCCAGGCTGAGCAGAAACAGGGCAGAGGGCGCTCGCGCCGAGTCTGCTCTCCGAGGTCGAGGCGAAGCAGGCGTGGCAGCGGTGCCGGAGGCGGCTAATTGCAGCCGCATCCGCCGCCTGCGTGTTCGGAGGTCGCCATCCCGGCTTCACGCGACTCATAGACATGCGCGGAGAACTTGCCGCGCATCGCCTCGCGCTTCGAGGTGTCCATGCCGGGGCGAGCCAAGAATTCGCGCTCGTACGGTGCCACGTGTTGGCAGCCTGCGAGCAAGGCGAGCAGGGCGGCGAGCGATAAGCAGCGAAGCGCTTGGGACATCGACAGGATTCGGGTTCGGGGTTAGTCGTCGAGCCAGCGCACGAAGTCGATGATCGGGGTGAGCACGAAGCGAGCCGCCGCCCTCCAATCATCGTGGGGGCGGATCCAATCCGCGAGCACCGGACCGAGCGCATAATACGCGGATACGAAGCGGCGTCCCAGTTCATTGCTCGACAGTTGCCGGTCTCGGAAGCGTCGCAAGAACCCGACTTCCTGCGCCAGTGGGCTGCCGAAGGCCGCAGTTGCGACGAAGCAGGGCGTCACGGTCGCGAAGATGCGTTCGGTGGTGGTGAACTCGGCGGTCTTGAGTGGGCCGGTGCTGGTGCAGCCGTCCATGGCGCGCACTGCGACGTAGTAGTGAGTCGAGGCCAAGAGGCCACCTAGCTCGACGTCGATCGGTTGACCGGCCTTCGCTTCGGTCGGGACCAGGAGTTCATCGGCCGCGACGGTGGCCTGCTTGGCGGGTGTCGCGGCCATGAAAGACGTTTCGTCGGTGATGGGAGCGGTGGCTGTTCGCAGGTCATAGCGCGCGATGCCGGCGTCGTCGGAGGCGGCGAGGAAGCGCACCTTGGCCCACTGCCAGGTGTGCAGCTTGTTGGGGTACTTCTCGACCACCAGATCGCTCACCGCGCTCGGGGGCGTGTTGGCCTTGCACGACATCGGAGGTTTGACGACGACCTTGAAGCGGTAGCCGTCCTCCATGAGCAGCAGCCGATCGGCGCCGCTGCCCGGTGCCTTCACGGGATCATCGGTCATACCGGTCATCGGGTGCATCTGGCCGAACTTCGGATCCGTGTGGTCCCAGGTACCGGCACTGCCGGTGGGCGTGTCGCTGGTGAAACTCTCGACCGCCGCGCCGCCGAGTTGGAAGTCGGTGCAATAGACGACCGAAGGTTGTCCGCGGTACGGGTAGCCGAACGTCATGGCCCAGGAGTCCCAACCACCGACCGGTTTGGTGGGCGTCGGATAGGTCTTGTCGTTGAAGGTCGGATTGTAATCGCCCTCCACGTTGATC
>JADGRG010000621.1 GCA_017881145.1 Sandaracinaceae bacterium
CAGGCCGAGCGTCGAGATGACGGGATAAGAGTAGAGCGCAGGCATGGTCGCAGGGCCACGTCGCGCAAGCGTAGCGACATCCAGCGTCACGCTCTCGCCCTGGGGCGCCAGTCCATCGTGGGGTGAATCGATCAGCACTACGTGTCGATCGAGAAAAGGCACGACGTCCTTGAGCGCTTCGAGCACGCTGCTGCGGACGCCGCCGAGAAAGCCGGGCTCGTCTTCTACTTTGCGCGAAGGCAGGAGCGCCTCGACCCCGAGCACCATGAGTCCGGCTCCGAGCGGCTCGACGTGAACGCGCACTTGCCCGCCGACCCGAGCCGCCAGCGCTGCTTCGCGCACCAGGTATAGGTGGCTCGCCATGCCTGCAGGCAAGCCTTCGGAGCGCAGCACGACGTTTAGCGTGTACCGGTAGTGACGCAAGAGAGGCTCACCGACGCGTTCGAAGAGCGTCTCGAAGGCGGCTCGCTCCGGCAGCAGGCGCAAGAGCGCTGACACGTCGGTGCCCACGACCACGAAACCGCAGGTGATCTCTTCGCCGCTGCCGAAGAGACGAACGCCCGTCGCCTGTCCGCGGTGCAGCAGCAGCTCGCTGGCGCGCTCGTCGAAGCGGACTTGGCCGCTGTGCGCTTGGACTTTCTTCGCGAGCAGTTCTTGGAGGCCGGAAAAACCCGACGCAAAAGCCAGCGCACCACGTCGGCAATTGCCGTAGAGCCGGAGCATTCGAAGTGCAGAGAGGTGGTCGGGATCGACATCCCCTTCGAAGTGAGCGGGCAAACGTGCCGCGACGCGGAAAGGGTGGTCGTCCGGGAACTCTCCGAGCAGATCGTCCTGGGCGCTTTCGTGCGGCAGATCGAGCGCCTTCTTGGCGCGCGCGAAACGTTGGCGCTCCAGGAACGTTTCGGGCGGCAGGACTAAATCGCGCGCCAGCATGGCGTCGAGGCTCTGGTCGACGCGCGCGATCTGCCGATGGAAGTCGTCGATTGGGCGCTTCACTTCGGGAAACTCACGCTCCATTTCGCGCGCCAGGCTCGCGTCGTCTTGGCAGATGTCGAAGCGGTGGCCGGGCAGCGCGACTTGAAACGCGGGCCGCACCGCGCGTGCGAGCCGGCGCACGCTTTGGCCGAGTCCGAGCTCCGGGAAGATGCGCTGGCTCACCGGTGACTGACCGAACACGCATTGAAACGGACGGCGCGGCAGCGTGTATGGGCCGACTTTGTAGCTCGGGCTCGGCTCACCCTGGCCCAGCACTAGCACGCGAAAACCACGTTTTGCGAGCAACGCCCCGCAGGTGAGCGGCGCGAGATCTGCGCCGAGCACCACCACGTCGTAGTAACTTGCGCTCACGTCGGCCCGTCGCGGAAGAGCGGCGCAAACAAGATCGTTCCGTCGTCGCTCGCGCCGGACATGCGCACTTGCGCACCGAGCGTCACGACGCCGCGAGCGATGGCATCGACCACGCGCGGGAAGAGCTGGTGCTCGGCGTGCTGGATGCGCTCGTGCAGCGTGTCGTTCGTGTCGTCCGGCAACACGCGCACCACCGCTTGCGCGATGATCGGGCCGGTGTCGACGCCAGCATCCACCACGTGGACCGTGCAACCAGTGACGCGCACGCCGGCAGCCAGCGCTTGCTCTGGCCCGTTGGTGCCTGGGAAGAGCGGCAAGAGTGCCGGATGCACGTTGATCACGCGGTGTGCAAAGCGGTCCAGAAACGCCGCGCCCACCACGCGCATGAATCCGGCAAGCACCACCAGGTCAGGCATGAAATCTGCGACCTTGGCAGCAAGTGCGGCGTCCCACGCACTGCGGTCAGGATAGTCCCGCACGCTCACCACGGAGCTTGGTAGGCCGTGCTCGGCGGCGAAGGTGAGCCCCTGTGCCGACGCGCGATCGCTGATGACCGCGACGATGCTCCCCGCGCAGGTTCCGCGCTCAATGGCTTCTTGGATCGCGCGAAGGTTCGAGCCCTTGCCCGAGATCAGCACTGCCAGCCGGAAGCTCATGGGTTCTCCGTCTCTGTCACACGAAGCTGATCAGGTGATCCTCGTCGACGCCGGGGCGCTTGACGACCACGCCCACGCGGCGCACAGGCTCGCCCGCAGCTGCCAGCGCTGTCAGCACTGCATCGGCTCGACTCGCTTCGACGATCACCACCAGGCCGAGGCCCATGTTGAAGGTCCGGCGCATCTCGCCGAGCTCCACGTCGCCCAAGCGCTGAACCAGCTGCAGGACGGGTGGCACGCTCCACAGCTTGGCGTCTAGGTCGACGCCCAAGGCCGCGGGCAAGATGCGCGGCACATTGCCGGGCAGACCGCCACCGGTGATGTGACAGAAGCCATGCACGCCCCCAGCCTGCAGCGCGGCGGCTGCGGCGCGAGCGTAGATCGGCGTGGGACGCAGCAGCGCCTCCGCCAGCGTTTCGTTGAGGCCGTCGGCGCGCTCGCCGAGCTGAAGCTTGGCGTGTTCCAGCAGCACCTTGCGTGCGAGCGAGTAGCCGTTGCTGTGCAGGCCGTTGCTTTCGAGGCCGAGCACGACGTTGCCGGCTTCGATGTGCTCACCGGTGACGAGCAGAGAGCGATCCACGACGCCCACTGCGAAGCCGGCCAAGTCGTATTCTCCGGGCGCATACATGCCGGGCAGCTCGGCGGTCTCACCACCCAGGAGCGCGCATCCGGCCTGTTTGCAGCCATCGGCGATGCCGCGGATCACGCTGGTCGCGCGTTCGACATCGAGCGCGGCCGTCGCGAAGTAGTCGAGGAAGAAGAGCGGCTGGGCACCGGTCGTGATCACGTCGTTGACGCACATCGCTACCAGATCGATGCCGATGGTGTCGTGCCGGTCCGCCGCAAACGCGACCTTCAGCTTGGTGCCGACGCCATCTGTCCCCGAGACCAGCACAGGCTCGCGCAGGCCTCCCGGCAACCCGCAGAGCGCTGCGAAGCCGCCGATACCGGCGATCACTTCGGGGCGCATCGTCGCCTTGGCAAAAGGTTTGATTCGTTCGACGAGCTCATCGCCAGCATCGATATCGACGCCAGCGCCGCGATAGGTCAGGGACGCCACGCGCGCAAGCTAGCCAAGGACCCCGAATGGGTCAACGCCGCCCTGCACCGATCAGTAGGGGCTGTCCGCCACGAAGCCGGCGCCTTGGCTTTTTGCCGGCTTGGGACGGCTGGCTCGGGCGGTCGGAGGCGGTGCCCGGTGTGCGACGGGCCGGATGCGGGCTTCGGCGCGTGCGATGGTCGGTCGCGTCGGCGTCGGCGGCGCGTGGGTCACCGCGCGGGCCAACACGCGGGTCAACACCAACGAGATGCGTTCTTCGCGCGCGAGGCTGATGGTGCGTTGGGCCGGCTCATGGCCCGGCGCGCGAGCTTCCAGCTGATAGGTGCCAGCCAGGGGCAGCCGCGCGTCGAAGGGATTCGTAACAGCTGCCCCGTTGAGCAAGAGCGTCGCCTGTCGTGGCTCCGTCGCGACTCGCAGGCGCACGGTCTTGGGCGGTGCGGGCGCATTCCGGGCCAGGGCCGCCGCAGGGGCAGGGCTCGATGGCGTAGGTTCCGGGGCCTTCACCTCGGCGACAGCCACGGGTTGGGGGGGCGCGCTCGGTGCGGTCGTAGCTTGTGGTGCTGGTGCGGCGGGGTTCTGCGTTGGAGGTGGTGCTTGCGGCGTCGCGGCCGGTGCTGGCTGCTGCGCGGTCGATGCGGTCGGTGCTGTCGGCGCCGCCGTCGGCGGCACTGGGACTTTGCTGGAGCTGGCCACCGCGAAATACACCAGCACCAAGAACCCGAGGACAGACCCGCCGACCCAGAGCTGTGCGCGCTTGCGGCTGCGTGCCAGTGGTAGGGTCAGAGGCTCTTCGTGAGACTCCGCGGCTCTTGCGGGCATGGACGCAGGCAGCGGTGAAGGCAGTTTCTGGGGCCGGGGCGAAGGGCGGGCGGAAGGCACTGTCGCCGTTGTCGCAGCCACCGGTGGTTGCCAGGATGGGCGGAAATTCGCCGCGAAGCGATCCGCCTCGGCGGCGTCGAGATCGATCGCGGCTTGCAGCCGCTCCTGCGCTGCGGCGGCCCGTGAGGCTCCTGAGGCCCCTGGTGGCCTGCTTGGCGTGGTGTCGCTGATCGATGGGTCGATGATGATGCTTGGCAACGCACCATCAGCCGCAGCCGGCTCGCCAGCCACCGGGGCCAGGGCAATCATTGGCCTACCGGGCGACGTGGTGGCTCGTGGCTCCCCGTCGGCGCTCTTGGATTGCAGCTCACTCTCCCTCGTCACAATGACGGCAGTGTTACGCACCCTGGCAGGCCGGTCAAAGGGCAGCGCGTGCAAGGCTTACACACTGCGCAGGCCGCTTCACTATGTTCCACCCTCGAGCTCCGGCAGTCTGCTCAGCATCGTGGTCGCGACCGACACCGAAGTCTTGAGCAGGTCTGCGAACTCCTCGTAGTCGAGGCCGGGCAGGGGCCGGACCGCGCGCAGGTAGACCCAGTCGAGCTGCTCGTCGATCGCGAACGCGCACGATCCGGTAGAGAGGAAGTTCAGCTCGAGCAGCTTTCGATACAGGCGCTGCTTGTTCACACTGGGCACGCGGCCCATGCGCACCAGGATGAGCAGCACCCCTTGTTCGACCAAGGTGTTTATGCCGATGATCAACGAACCATGCCGGACGTCGGTATAACCGTCGGCGTCCAGTGGATCCAAGGTCGCAGAGACGGCCTCGCCGAAGCGGCGGAGGTAGTCGTTGACCATCTCGATCGGGTCGCGGTAGACCATTGAATTCCGCAGGGACGCGGCGGGGGTTGGTCACGACGCTACGGTCTCTTCGAGTTGGGAGCAAGTTGCGGGCACTGGGAGCGCTGACACTCTGCGTGATCGTGATCGTGGTCACGGCGGCCGCATGCCAACCCGCTGCGACGCCGCAGCCTGGAGAACAAGCGGCCGCGTTGCCCGCTCCGCGCTTGCCCGACGATCGCGAGCTCTACGCCAGTGCGGCGTCCGTAGCTCCGACCCCCGCGGCCAGCTCTGACGAAGCCGCGTTTGCGGCGGCGCGCGCGGAACCGAGCGGAGCCACGCTGCAGACGATCACTGTCTATGGCAGCCCACACAGCGCGCAGGCAGCCGGCCAGCCGGTGCGCGTCGTGCTGGGCTTCGATGGCGTCGCGGCGTTCCGTCGGGGTGAGCTCCCGGCCGCCGACGGCTTGCCGCGCCGCGTGTTCCTCGACCTCGACGGTGCGCGCGTCGCAGCTTCCATCCGCTCACTGCTCAGCGTCGGCGCTGGCGGGCTCTCGCGCATTCGCGCCTTCCCGCTCTCCGCCACGACCACGCGCCTGTCGTTCGATGTCGACGCCAACGCTGTCTACCGACTCTTCCTCCTCATGCACCCCTACCGTGTGATCATGGATTTCCGCGAGGTCGTGGCGTCGCCCGCAGCACAGCCTAGCGGGTTGCGCACCGTGGTGCTCGATCCCGGTCACGGCGGCGCGCGGGACGGAGCGCGAGGACCCAACGGACTCGAGGAATCCTCCGTCGTGCTCTCGCTCGCCAAGCGGGTCAAACGGGTGTTGGCGCGCAAGCTGCCAGCCACCCGTGTCGTGCTGACGCGCGATGCCGATCGAACGGTGACCTTGGAAGAGCGCTCGGCGATCGCCAACAGTCTGGATGCCGACCTCTTCGTGTCGATCCACCTGGATGCATCGCCCTCGCCGAACGATCGCGGGGGAGTGTCGACCTACGTGCTCGACACCAGCGACGACGTCCAGGCCCTGCGGCTGGCAGCGCGCGAAAACGAGGC
>JADGRG010000622.1 GCA_017881145.1 Sandaracinaceae bacterium
GCCGCTCAAAGGCGACCCCGCTACTGACTTGGCCTCGATCCAGCTCCAAGGTGCGGCCCACCACATCGTCTCGGACGTGCCGGTCACCGTCTATCAGTTCAATCCTCTCGAGTACGAGGGACAGTTGAGCGCCGGAACCCATGCATTCTCCTATACCAACGACGCCTCCTTGCTCCTGCCCGTGCACTCGCTCACTGGCAACTACCGTGTGATCTCGCGCGCCACGGTGATGCATAAGCTGGTGTCTTCCGACCCGACACAGCCGGCGAAGACCGATAGTCTCTCCGGCTTCGTGGCCATCATCGGTGTCGAGGCGACGCCCACGGAGGTCGAGATCACCAGCACGGCCTACACCCGCGCGAGCACGGACGGTCGCATCCGCGCGCTCGCGCCGGGCGACACGCTGACCGTTACGCTCGCCCAGGGCGAGGTCCTGCAACTCGCGACCGACGCTCCTGGCACCTGCGTGGGCGACGAGAGCGACAAGATCCGCGGCACCACGCTGACCTACTGCCAAGTCGGCAAGGATTATGATTTGACCGGCACGCTGATCCACGCAACCGGCAGGGTCTCCGTGATTTCGGGCAACGACTGCACCTTCGTGCCCTACGATCGTTGGGCCTGCGATCACCTGGAAGAAACGATGTTCCCGATCGAATCTTGGGGCCGCGAGATCTTCATGACCATCAGCGCGGCAGCCAACTGCGGCGAAGACCTGCCGAACGTGTTCAGAGTGCTCTCCAGCTCGGATGACAACAGTGTGAGCTTCACGCCTGCCGTACACGATCCCGTCACGCTGCAACGCGGCGAGTATTTCGAGTTCGAAGCCACCAAGTCCTTCGAGGTCAGCGCCAGCAAGGCCATCTTGGTCGCGCAGTACCTGGTGGGGCAGGACTACGCCAACCAGGGCGGACAGATCACGACGGTTGCAAACGGCGACCCCTCACTCTCCTTGGGTGTACCGATGGAGCAGTGGCGCATGCGCTATTCGTTCCTGACGCCTTCGACCTACGTCGATAACTTCGTCAACGTGGTTGCACACAAGGACCAGATCATCACGCTGGACGGGCTTCTGATCAGCGGTTACACACCGATCGAAAGCACCTCGATGGGCGTGGCGCGCGTCGCGGTGGAAGCCGGCTCCCACATCATCGAATCCGATGGGACCTTCGAGATCATCCTCTACGGCTATGCGCCGTATACCAGCTACATGCTTCCCGGCGGGCTCGATCTACGCGCGATCAACTCGCCAGAGTGAGGTGAGCGCGAGAACCTGCTCGCGGGCGCCAGCGTGCTATCGTGCGCGACATGCGCAGGCGCGGCGGCATGGAGGGACTTTCGACTCTGCTGATCAAGGCCTATCCGGGCAAGAGCAAGGAAGAGCTCGAGGCCGTGCGTGCATTTGGCGCGTGGAGCCGGGCGCTCTCGGCACGCGTCGTCGAGAACGCCAGGCCGGTCAAGCTCTTCCGCGGCACGCTGACGGTGCACACTGCGACCAGCGCGTGGGCCAACTCGCTGCAACTCGAGAGCGATGCGCTGCTCTACGCGCTGCGCCGCAAGGCACCCGACGCCAAGGTGCGCAAGCTCGTATTCCGCGTCGGTGCCATGCCGAGCATGCCGGCCCAATTCGCCGTCGGGGCGCAGACCGAGCCCTTCGTCCCAGCCACGGTGCTGCCCGATGACATCGCGCGCGAGCTAGCGTTGATCCGCGACGACGCGCTGCGCGAAGCCGTAGCCAAGGCGGCCGCTGCAGGACTGGGCGAAGAGCCCCGCGTCAAACCCGCGCGCAAGCGCTTTTGAGCGCAGCGACCAGTGCGCTGACCGCTTGCACGGCTTCCTCGGGCGTGCGGGCACGCTCGATCAGCTCACACACCGCCGAGCCCACGACCACACCGTCGGCTCGGGCCGCGACCACTGCCGCATCTGCCGGGGTCTTCACGCCAAAGCCAACGGCGACCGGCAACGAGGTGCGCTCGGCAACCTGCTGCGCGCGCTTGCCGGCCAGCTCGAGGTCGGTGGCCGCGCCGGTTACGCCGGTAAGCGACACGTAGTACACGAATGCATCACCGTTCTGGGCAATCGTGCGAGCACGCTCCTCCGAGGTGGTCGGCGCGATCAGAGGCACGAAGGACATGCCGTGGCTGCGCACTTCACGCACGAAGGGAGCGGCTTCCTCAGGAGGTAGATCGACGACCAGGAAGCCGTCCACGCCGGCCTCGGCAGCGGCTTTCGCAACCTGCGCTTCACCGTGCGCCAAGATGGGATTGTAATAGCCGAAGAGCACCACCGGCACCTGGCTCTCGCGACGCAGTGCAGCGACGGTCTCGAGCACAGCCGGCAAATTCGTCCCCGAGGCCAGCGCCCGTTCACTCGCGCGCTGAATCACCGGGCCATCGGCCGTGGGATCGCTGAAGGGCACGCCCACTTCGATCACGTCCGCTCCCGCCTTCGCGATGGCCTTCATCAAGCGCAAGCTCTGGCCGAGATCGGGATCGCCGGCGCAGAGGTAGATGACCAGCGCTGCGCGGTTTTCGCCGCGCGCACGCGCAAAGGCTTCGCTAAGGCGTCCCATCGTGCATGAGCCCCTTTTGCGTGGAGAGTTCGATCACGGTCGCCAAGTCTTTGTCGCCGCGGCCCGAGAGACACACGCCCACCAGCGCTCCGGGCTGCTCCGTGCCGAGAGTGCGCAAGAACGCTATCGCGTGGCTGCTCTCGAGCGCGGGGATGATGCCTTCGGTGCGGCAGAGCAGATGAAACGCCGCCAGCGCTTCGTCGTCGGTGACGGCGCGGTAGCTCGCGCGGCCTTGCTCCTTCAACCATGCGTGCTCGGGACCGACGGCGGGATAGTCGAGGCCGGCGCTGATGGAGTGCGTCGCAACCACCTGGCCGTGAGCGTCCTGCAGCACGTAAGAGCGCATGCCATGCAGCACGCCCGGTCTGCCGGCGCTGAGCGTCGCTGCATGCTTGCCGCTTTCGATGCCGCAACCGGCCGCTTCGACGCCGAAGAGCTGCACCGTCTCGTCGCCGATGAACTCCGCAAACATGCCCAGGGCGTTGGAGCCTCCACCGCCGCAAGCCACCACGGCATCCGGC
>JADGRG010000623.1 GCA_017881145.1 Sandaracinaceae bacterium
GAGACCCAGCGCTTCGCACCGAGCCTGCGCGCGCTGGTGGCGCATCCCTCCGCGATCACCTCGGATGAGCTGCAAGCGCTGCACGCGAGCCAGCTCGCCGACACCGACCTCGTGATCACCAGCTACGGCACACTCCTGCGCATGCCGACGCTGAGCGCGATGCACTGGCAGCTGGTGGTGCTCGACGAAGCACAGGCGATCAAGAACCCAGGTGCAAAGCAGACACGCGCGGTGAAGCAGCTCGACGCACAAGCACGCATCGCACTGACTGGAACGCCAGTGGAGAATCGCCTGGGCGACCTCTGGTCGATCTTCGACTTCATCAACCCCGGCCTACTCGGCACCAGCAAGGAGTTCGCTTCGTTCATCAAGCGCCTGGCTGCTCGCCCGCACAACCCTTACGGCCCGCTGCGCGAGCTCGCCCGCCCCTACATCCTGCGGCGGCTCAAGACGGACAAGACCGTCATCACCGATCTTCCTGACAAGACCGAACAGAAAGCGTTCTGCCAACTCTCACGCAAGCAGGCCGCGCTCTACGAAGAGACCGTGCGCGAGCTAGCAGAGTCTCTGAAGAGCGCCGACGGCATACGCCGCAAGGGCCTGGTGCTCTCGATGCTCATGCGCATGAAGCAGATCTGCAACCACCCTTCACAGTGGCTCGGCGACGGCGCGTGGGGGCAAGCCGAGAGTGGCAAGCTCTTGCGCCTGCGCGAGCTGGCCGAAGTGATTGCCGACAAGCAGGAGAAGCTCCTCGTCTTCACGCAGTTCCGCGAGACCACCGCGCCGCTGGCCTCGTTTCTCGGTGGTATATTCGGGCGCCCCGGCCTCGTGCTGCACGGCGAAACCGCTGTGAAGAAGCGCAAGGAGCTGGTCGCGCGTTTTCAAAGCGACGAAACCGTGCCGTTCTTCGTGCTCTCCCTCAAGGCTGGCGGCTCCGGCCTCAACCTCACCGCGGCGTCGCACGTCATTCATTTCGATCGCTGGTGGAACCCCGCTGTCGAGAATCAGGCGACCGACCGTGCGTTTCGCATCGGTCAGAGCAAGAATGTGCTGGTGCACAAGTTCGTATGTCGCGGCACGGTCGAGGAGAAGATCGATCAGCTCATCGAGAGCAAGCGCCAGCTCTCGACCGAGCTTCTGGAAGGTGGCGCCGAAAACGTGCTCACCGAGCTCGACGATGCGGCCCTGCTGAAACTTGTCGCGCTCGACATCCACACCGCCCTTGCAGAGAGCTGAGAGAGAGCCCGCCCATGTTCTACGAGTGGAAACCCTACGTGTCTGTAGCCGAGCGCCGCCGCCAGGCCGAAAAGCAAATGGCGAAACTCAAGAAGAAGGGCCACCAGGTCGCCCCCGTCGTCATCGACGGCCGCGTCATCGGCAAGACCTTCTGGGGGAAATCGTGGTGCGACAACCTCGAAGGCTACGGCGACTACGAAAACCGTCTGCCGCGCGGACGTACCTATGCGCGCAACGGCTCGGTGGTCGACCTGCAGATCGACAAGGGCTCCATCGCAGCCTGGGTGAGCGGCTCGGAGCTCTACAAGGTCGAAGTGAAGATCGCGACGGTGGCGAAGTCGCGTTGGAACAGCCTGGTCCAGGAATGCGCGGGCGAGATCGACTCGCTGATCGAGCTCTTGCAAGGGCGGCTATCGCAAGCCGTGATGCAGCGCATGTGCCAGCAGGAGTCCGGGCTCTTTCCCACACCTAAAGAGATCTCCTTCGAGTGTAGCTGTCCGGACTGGGCTTCCATGTGCAAGCACATTGCCGCGGTGCTCTACGGTGTCGGCGCGCGCCTCGACGAGCAGCCTGAGTTGCTCTTTGCTCTGCGCGCTGTGAACCAGCAAGACCTGATCGCGAAGGCGGGCAAGGGGCTTCGGTCGTCGACCAAGAAGCCCAAGAGCGCGAGGCTGCTCGACACGGACAACCTCTCGGATGTGTTCGGCATCGACCTCGCAGAGGCGACGGGGCCCGAGCGCAAAGAGAGCAGCGCGAAGGCAGTGCCACGCAAGCGCGTTGCCGCGAAGGGCAAGACGACGAGCGCAAGACCTGCGCGAAGTAAGACGTTGCAGGCCAAGACGAAGGCCAGCACAAGGTCGGCCCGCCAGCGCTGAGCCTGGTTCGGTAGCTTTGTTGGTGGCGCCGACGTGGGTGCGCCATGCATGGACGTTTGGCACACATCGCGGTGCCTCGCCCACGCCTTTCATGATCGAGCCGCTACTTGCTACGATCGTGAGCCGTTGAACATGCGGGACCTGCGACAGATACGCTCGCTTCTTGGCGAGAGTCTGATGGACGAAGGCAAGCTTGCGCTGGTCAGCGCCCGGCTGATCCTGCGGACAGGCATGAGCATTACTGAGCTGCGCCCGGAGCACGTTCAGTCGCCAGCCGCGATTGCGAAAGTCACGCTGGCGCTGGCGGAGATGGGCTTCGACTTGGACGCGATCAGCAAGCGATCAAAGGGAAGAGGTTGACGTATGGCTCGTGATATCGCCAGCGCGTACACACGTGCGCTCGACGCCAGCGCGGCAGCCGATGACCTGGCCGCTCAGCTTGAGGCCGCAGACCCAGCAGCCATCAGCTTCTTCGCTTCTCATCACCACGATGGCGCCGCGCTGGGCCGGCGGCTGCGACAGGCATTCCCTCGTGCAGCCGTGATCGGCTGCACGACGGCCGGTGAGCTCACCCAAGAGGCCTGGTTGTCTGGCGCTGTCTCGGCGCTTGCGCTGGGTCACGGCAAGATTCGCAGCGCGGCTGCCGCGCTCGCCCGCTTCGACCAGGGAGTCGCCAGCGGCATCGCGCGCGCTGGCGAGCAACTCTCGACGGCCCTGGCGCTTGATCTTCGTCAGGCAGATCCTCGACGCTACGTGGGCGTCGTGCTGGTCGAGGGCTTGGGTATGCAAGAAGAAGCCGCCAACGACGCGCTCGGCAACCTTGCGCCAACGGTTTCGTTCGTCGGCGGCTCTGCTGGTGACGATGGCGAGTTCAAGCGCACCCGCGTGTTCTGCAACGGCGAAGAGAGCGACAACGGCGCGGCGCTGCTCCTGCTCGATGTCGCCGTGCCATTCGTAGTCGCCAAGACCTGCAGCTTCGAGCCTGCGAGCGCCGACTACGCGGTCACACGTGTCGATGTCGAAAGGCGCATCGTCTACGAGATCGACGGGCGGCCCGCACTCGAAGTGTATGCGAGTCTCGTCGGCGTCCCCAAGGGGGCACTCGACGACAGTGTCTTCATGGCGCACCCGTTTGGTCTGATGATCGATGGCAAGCGCTGGATCCGCAGTCCGCAACGAGTGCTTCCAGACGGCGGCCTGAAGTTCTACTGCCAGATTCTCGAGGGCATGCGCGTGCATGTGATGCGCAGCACCGGGCTGGTCGCCGATACCCGGCGCGAGCTTTCGCAGGTTCGCGCACGACTCGGCGGCAGCATGAGCGGTGGGCTGGCCTTCAACTGCATCTTGCGGCGCAAGGAGATCGACGCGATGCAGACCCAAGATGCTTTCATCGAGAGCTTTGGGGGTCTGCAGATGGCTGGTTTTCATACCTACGGCGAGAGCTGGCTCGGCCACATCAACCAGACCTTGACCGGGCTCTGGTTTGCCTGAGCAGCCAACCACCGCGATCGCCGACGTCGAGCTCGCATCGCGCATGTACTTCGGCCACCCGTGCAGGTTTCGGTGGTCAAGAGCAGCGGGCCGATTCGCCGCGCACTGTGAAGCGCCATGTGCAGCTGCGCGCACTTTCCGTGCCACGGCGCCATGTTGCCGGCGACGAGTTGCTAAGCTACCTCGATGCGTCGACGCGTGCGGTCGGCGGCTCCGGACTCGGCTGCGGCACCGATGCTCCCGCCAGCTGGCCCGAGCTCAACCAGGGTCTTCGCGCCGCACGAGTCGGAACGTGAGCACGGTAAGCGCGATGACGGCCAGACCGAGCGCGAGCCAGAGCGCAAGTTGCTGGCCCGCGATCGAAGTCACGCGCGAGCGCAGCCCGTAGGCAGGGTTCGGCTGTAGCGGGCCCAGCGTCACATCCCGGCTCTCGGCCGCCAGCACCAAGTCGCGCGCGTGCGAAAGCTCGTAGCTGGGGGCGCTCGCGCTGGGCTGCCCGAGCAGCAATGCATACTTTCCCGCGGGTGCGACCACGTAGAGCGCCGGACGTGGGATCTGCACGTAGACTTCGTCGAGCACGAGCGGCGCGTCTTCGCCGTCCCGAAC
>JADGRG010000624.1 GCA_017881145.1 Sandaracinaceae bacterium
CACCGATCTGCAGAAGCTCTTTGCATCGCTCTACCGCAAGGACCAGGTCGCGCGTTCGCTCGATGTGGCGTCCGCCATCCATGCTGCGACGCTCAAGTCGGCGCGCAGCATTCTGCCGGAGTTGCCCGATCGCGGCGTAAAAAAAGCACTCTTCTACGTGCTCGTCGGCGCCAGCATGCCGGCCGTTCTCTGTGAAGTCTCGTTCATCACCCGCCCGGACGAGGCGGCCGCGCTTGCCACGGAGGAGTATCGCGATGCTCTCGCCGAAGGCATCGCGGGCGGGATCGTCAGCTACGCCGCTAGGCTCTCCCACGCGCGTCGCCTTGCAGCGCATTGAGCGGTCGCGACACCAGCGCGACTTGGCACGCTATGTGGTTCGCGACAGCGGTCGCCGGCTCGGAAGACCTGCGGCGGCGTCCGCTTGCTGGTAGTCGGCAGGGCATCCATAATGCGCGCGGCATGCAAGAAGAAGCTTCTGCCACGGGTTCCGGAATGCGTGCGCTGGATTCGGGTCTGACGACGACCTGCGCCGAATATCTCACCTCTCACACGGCCACGCTGAAAGAAGCCGTGCGTACAGGGCAGCGGGGCACGGAGGTCGCCGCGCGCTACGCGCAGATGTTCGACGGCTTGCTCGGCAGCCTCTGCTGTGCGTCGCACGCCGTGCAGCAACGTTGCCAGGAGATCGGTCGCGTGGCGCTGGTCGCCGTCGGCGGTTATGGCCGGCGCCTGGTTGCGCCGCACAGTGACGTGGACGTGCTCTTCTTGGCGGAGAACCCGGCGGACGAGCGCATCGCCCAGCTGGCCGAGGGCGTGCTCTATCCGCTCTGGGACGCTGGCGTGCAGATCGGTCATGCGGTGCGGGGCGTCGAGGAGACGCTCGATCTGAGCAAGAGCGACATCCGCACCTCGACGACTCTTCTCGACCTGCGCCACATCGCCGGCGACAAGTCGTTGGTCAACGAGCTCGTCGAACGCGGCCGGACCGAGATCCTGGAAGGCGAGCTCGATGCCTTCATCACGGCGCTCGAGACCGATACCGCCAGCCGGCACGAACGCTACGGCGGGACGCTCTTCTTGCGTGAGCCGGAGCTGAAGCTGGGCCGCGGCGGGTTGCGCGATCTCGATGTCGTCACCTGGATCGTGCGTGCGCGCTGGGGCATCGAACGCGTCGACGACCTGGTCGCGCTCGGGTTTCTCTCGCAGCACGAGCTCGCCGATCTCTTGGCGGCCAAGGAGCACCTATGGACGGTGCGTAACTGGCTGCACGTGCTGGCTCGCCGCCGGCAGGATCGCCTGACTTTCGAAGACCAGGAGAGCGTGGCGAGCCGACTCGGCTATCGCGATGGCATCACGCTCGGCGTCGAACAATTCATGCAGACCCACTATCGGCACGCGCGGGTGATCGCGCGGCTGGCGGACCGCATGCCGGAGCGCGCGCGTCGCTCGCGTCGCAAGCCGCCGGTCACGATCCGCGATCTGGGAGGCGGAGTCCTGGTGCACGACGCGCAAGTCACGCTGCGCGCCGAAGAGATGGCCGACCAGCCGGTGATGGCGTTGCGTCTCTACGCCGCGGTCGTGAAGGAGAACCTGCCGCCCGATCCTGCCGCTCGGGATGCGGTGGCGGCGATGTGTCAGAACCGCGATTTCTGTCAGCGGTTGAGGCGTGATCGCGAAGCCGCGCGGATCTTCCGCGAGCTCTTGACGCACGCCGACAACGCACCGTTACGACGCGGTTCGATCCTCGAAGAGCTCCAGGAGGTGGGGCTGCTCCTGGCGTTGATCCCCGAGTTCGAGCCCATCACGGGGCGCGTGCCGCATGACGCCTATCACGCCTACACGGCCGACGTGCAGTCAATCCTCGCCATCGATCGCCTGCGAGCGCTGGCGCGCGGAGAGCTGGCCACCGAGTTCCCTGTGGTATCTCGCTGCGCTGCGGAGCTGCCGCGGCCGGTGCCGGTCTACTTGGCGCTGCTCCTGCACGAGCTGGGGGCAGGGCATCCGGACGACCCGGCCAAGCATGCGGCAGCGGTCGCCAGCCCGATCTGCGAGCGTCTCGGACTTGCGCCGGCAGACGTGGGCCATGTGCAGTGGCTGATCGGAAACCAAGAGCGCCTCTATCACTGGGCGCTGCGGCGTGACATCAGCGATCCAGAGACCATCCGTGAGATCGCGCGCGAGGTGCAGACCGTCGACCGCTTGCGCGACATCTACCTCTTCACCTTCGCGAACGCGTCTACCGCAAATCCAGCCGCGATGAGCGCGTGGAACGCACGCATGCTCCAGGAGCTGTGGCTCAGCGTGTCGGATCTCATCGAAGGGCGCAGAGACACCTCCGACTACGTCGCCAGTCTGCGCACGCAGGTGTTGCGCGAGATCGCCGAACCGAGCACGCGTGCCGCGGTCGAGGCTTTCCTTGCCGAGATGCCCGAGCGCTACCTGCTGGCCAATCCGCAGAGCGAGATCGGCTCGCACCAGCGCATCGCCGACAGCCGCGGTAGCGCGCCGCAGGTGCAGGTCACGCCGAGTGGCGGAGGCGACGGGGCGTTCGAGATCATCGTCGTCACCGACGACCGGCCTGGCTTGCTGGCGGATCTCGCGGCCGCGTTCTCGGCGCACCGCTACAACGTCGACTCCGCCCAGCTCTACACGCGCAAGCGCACAGGCAGGCCCGACGAAGCGTTCGACATCTTCAACGTCACGCATCCCTCGGCTTCAGCCGATGGCGAGCCAGACGAAGACGCTGCCGCGCTGACCAAGACCATCGAGGAACTGGTGGCCGGGCGCACCTCGGCAGAAGCCTTGGTGGGACGGCGCTCGAAAACGCCTTCCTGGGCGAAGAGTGGGCCACGCATCAAGACCGAAGTGATCGTCGACAACGAAGCCTCCAGTCGTTACACGGTGGTCGATATCTACACCCGTGACCGCTCGGAGCTTCTCTACGCGATCGCGCGCACGCTCCACCGCCACGGGCTCTCTATCGTGTTGGCGAAGGTGAACACCGAGGGCCGCCGCGTCGCCGACGTCTTCTATGTGGAGGCGCAAGGCGGCGGTAAGCTTGCCCAAGGCCAGCTCGCTCGTTTGTCTGAGGCCTTGCGCGAAACCATCCATCGGTTGGACGGCTGATCCAAACCATCTACCTGGGTTCTGACCATGCGAAATGCACGCAGTCTGTGGTTGTCGTTTGCGCTCACGCTCTGCGCTTGCGCAGGCGGCGCCTCCGAGGCGCGACCTGCCGAGAACCCCGACGCTCGTCTCTCGCAGACCGATCACAGCGTGCCAGCGGCCTCGGCCGCCGTGCGCCAGGCCGAAGCGCAGCTGGCCGGGAACGACCCGGAGGGCGCGACCGAGTTGCTCAACCAGGCGTTGCAGGCAAATCCCAGTGACGCGCGAGCATCTCTCGACCTCGGCATCGCGCGAGAGATGCTGGGCAACCCTCAAGGTGCCGAAGCCGCGTATCGGCATGCCATTGAGCTCTCACCCGATTTCGCGGAAGCTTTGAACAACCTGGGCGTGTTGCTGCGCGATCGTGGCGAGCTTTCAAAGGCGGTTACGCTCTTGCGTCACGCGGTCGAGGCCAACCCCAATTCCACTGCGGCGCACGCGAATCTGGCGCTCGCCTTCGAGGATCAGGGCGACCTCGACACCGCCAAGGCGGAATACGGCAAAGCGCTGCAGATCGCACCCAACGATGCGATGACGCGGGCCAATCTCGGCCTGCTCTTGCTGCGGCAGGGAGCACAGGAAGCGGCGCTGCAAGAGCTGCGGCGCGCGCTGGTCGACGCGAAAGGCAATCGCGCGGCGCTCCTAGCCGTGGGCAACGGTCTGCGCCGCGCTGGCGATGCGGCGTCCGCAGTTCAGGCCATGCAGGCTGCCGTGCAGACCATCGGCACGCCAGCGACACCTGCGCTCTTGAGCGAGCTCGCCTTGGCGCAGCGCGCAGCGGGTCAGCGCGAGGAAGCTATCGCGACGCTGCAGCAAGTGCTGAAGACCGATGAGAAGTACGCGACGGCGCACTATCTGCTAGCGAATATGCTGGCGGCCGATCAACGGCTTGTCGATGCCAAGACGCACTATGAGCGGTACCTGCAGCTCGAACCCAAGGGCGAGCAGGCCGAGCGTGCGCGCGAGCGGCTGGCTGTGATCACGAAGATGAAGTAGCCGGTTGGCGGGCCGGCTGTTGCGGCGGCTGCTGCCCGTCAGGTCTCTGTTGCAGCCCGGCGCTTGGCGCCGAGGCCGACCAGGAAGATCTCGTAGCTCTCGCTGCGCGAAGCCTCGGGCTTCATCACACGCACTTTGTCGAAGGCCTGAGCCGTGGCTTTGCGGGCGTTTTCGAAATCCGCCCCTTGGAAGATCTTGCCGACGAACGATCCCCCGGGGACCAGCACCTGTGTCGCAATCTCGAGCGCGCGCGCGTAGAGCTGGTAGCTACCAAAGTGATCGCGATGCCGCTGGCCGCTGGTGTGAGGGGCCATGTCGCTGAGCACCACGTCGAACGATGCAGCGC
>JADGRG010000625.1 GCA_017881145.1 Sandaracinaceae bacterium
GAGCGGTGACGTTCGAGGAGCGACCGCTGCGCAAAGAGCAAAGGCTAATGGGCTCGCTCGTAGACGACGACCGCGTCTCTGCCGGGGTGGTCGGCGCGCAGCGGCGACACGCCCTCGAGATACTTCGGATTCGTCGTCACGACCAGGATGCGATTGCCGATGGCGAGCGCCCCAGCGCCCTTGAACGGAATCGTATCGATCTCGTCCCAGCCCGAGCTCGCGCCGAAGACGTGAAGCGCATCGAGCTCCCCCCGCGCCCGAGGCCGACATTCCAGCCGCCCCCCGGGGGCGTCCGCAGCGCCTCCGGCCGGCGCGGCAGACATCCCTCCCTTTGCCGAGCTGCCGCAACCCGACGAGCAGCAGCGCCCACAAGATCCTTACGAACCCCATGCGAGAGCGTGCCAGCGTTAAGCGCTACTTGAGGCAGTGCGTGCGGGGCAAGCCGAGCTTGTACGGCTTTCAAAAGCAGGGGTGACGAGCACACCCACCCCAAAATCCTTCCCGCCTTCCCGTTGGCTCGTTCTCGCGCTCGGGACGCCACAAAGCGAAGAGCCCCGCAGTTTCCTGCGAGGCTCCTTGGAAGCGCAGGTTGTTCGCGGCTTACTGCTGCTGCTTGAGCTTGCGGTAGAGGGTGCGACGGTCGAAACCGAGCACCTTGGCAGCGAGCGTCTTGTTGCCGCCAACCGCGACCAGCACCTTGCGGATGTAGCGCTCTTCGACCACGTCCATGCTCGGCAGCTGCTTGGGATCGTCGCTCTCGGTGTAGACCTCGGTCGGGCGATGCTCGCGAATCTTGGCCGGCAGGTCGTCGGTCGTGATTTCGTCGAAGCGTGCCAGCGCGACCGCGCGCTCCATGCAGTTTTCGAGCTCGCGCACGTTACCGGGCCAGTCGTAGCCCATGATGTGCTCGGCCACTGCGCGGCCCAGACGCGTCACGTTCTTGCCGGAGCGGGCCGCAGCGCGCTCGAGGAAGGCCTGCGCCAAGAGCAGCGCGTCGTTGCCGCGCTTGCGCAAGGAAGGAACGTCGACCCGCACCACGTTGATGCGATAGAACAGATCTTCTCGGAAACGCTTGGCTTGCACTTCGGCGTCGAGATCGCGATTGGTCGCGGTCACGATGCGCGCGTCGAAGGGAATTTCCTGTGCGGCGCCGAGCGGTCGCACCTTGCGCTCTTGCAGCGCGCGCAGCAGCTTGGCCTGCATACCGAGCGGCATTTCGCCGACCTCGTCCAGGAAGAGCGTGCCCTGGTTGGCCTCGACGAATAGGCCGCTGCGTGACGTGCGCGCGTCGGTGAAGGCGCCGCGCGTGTGGCCGAACAGCTCGCTCTCCAGCAGATTTTCGGGCACGGCCGCGCAGTTGATGGCCAAGAACGGCCCGCGCCGACCGCTGCGCTCGTGCAGAGCGCGCGCCACCAGCTCCTTGCCGGTGCCGGACTCGCCGGTGATGAGCACGTTGGCGTCGGTCTCGGCGACGCGCGATACGATGTCGGCCATGCGCTGCATGGCTTCGCTGTCGCCGATGACGTTGGGCAGCTCGTGCTCGTCGACGCGCCGGCGCAGCCGCCTCAGCTCGTCGGTCATTGCCCGGTGGCGAAGCGCGCGATCGATGGTCAAAGCCAGCGCGTCCATCGACACGGGCTTCGTGATGAAGTCGTAAGCGCCGGCGCGCATGGCACCGATGGCGTGCTCGAGCGTACCGAAGCCGGTCATCACCACGACGACCAGGTCCGGCCGTTTGGCGAGCGCGGCGCGACACAGATCGAGCCCGCTCATGCCCTCCATGTGAATGTCGACCAGCAGGATCGAAAAATCCTCGTTGTCGAGATGGGCGAGCGCTTCGTCAGGCGACAGGCGCCAGGCGACGCCGTAGCCGCGTTGGCTCAAGCCGGCCTCCGCCAGCTCGCACATGTCGCGGTCGTCATCCGCAATAAGGATCTTGGGCGCCGCGGACGACGCGCGAACATCCGAGGCCCGGGTTTCGACAGCAGCTAGTGCGACATTCATCCCCCCCGCCCTAAGCACGTTGTGTGCCGTTGCTTAATGTCCCAAAAGCATCGAGAAATCGGCCAGATGATGGTTCAAACACCGGTGCATTTTGCCACACGTTACCCGCCTGGTGTGGCAAAATGTCTCGCAAATCGCCCTAGGCTTGGACCCGATCGCGCCCCAAATCCTTGGCGGCGTAAAGGGCGCGATCCGCGCGTTTGAGGAGTGACTCCATCGGCTCGTCACCGCGCAGCTCGGCTACGCCGACGCTGATGGTAACGCGAATGGAGGCGCGGGCGCTGCCCTCCGAGACCTCGCCGCTCTGCACCTCACTTTGGGCCACGGCGGCGCGCACTCGCTCGGCGACGATCATGGCCCCAGCCAAGTCCGTGTCGGGTAGCAGGACCGCAAATTCTTCTCCGCCCAACCGGCCCAGCACGTCGCTCAGACGCAGCGCATTTTTGGCAGCTTGAGCGATGGCCGACAGCACGTGGTCACCCGCCACATGGCCGTAGTTGTCGTTGACGTTCTTGAAGTGGTCGACGTCGAGCAGGCACAGCGATAGCGGCGCGCTACGTCGCAGCGAGCGCTCACGTTCGCGTTGGGTCAGCTCGACGAAGTGCCGCCGATTCGCCGCGCCCGTCAGCGAGTCCGACGTGGCCAAAGCGCGCAGTTGCTCTTCGAGGTTCTTCTGCGCGGTGACGTCGAAGATGCCAACCAAAGAGCAGCGCTGTCCGTCGAGCTCCACGATACGAGCCGACATCTCTGCCCAGAATTCCTTGCCGCTACGCTTCTTGAGGCGCACGAGCACGTTGTCCAGCTGCCCGTGCTCCACGAGCCGCGCGATGATTTGGTCGCGCTCCTCGGGCGTGACGTAGTAGTCGCTGGTGTGCTGCCCGACCACTTCTTGCAGGGGTAGTTCGAACAACTCGGCGCAGCGCTCGTTGGCCAGCACCACCGTTTGGTCGCGCACGCGCGTCAAAACCAACGCAACCGGCGCCGCGCCCAGCACGGTGCGCAGGTTCTCGCTGCTCCGCCGCAACGCTTGCTCGACGCGCGTGAGCTCGTCAACGTGCTCGCGGTATCGGCCGAGGGCTCGCTCGGCACGCAGGCGATCCGAAGCCTCGATCACGCGAGCCACGAAGTCGGCCATGGTGCCGGCGAGCAGCTCTTCTTCGAATTGCCAGCGCCGCGGGCCCCCCACGTGCTCGTGGCAAACGACGCCGACCATGC
>JADGRG010000626.1 GCA_017881145.1 Sandaracinaceae bacterium
AACTCCGCCGCGATGTGCAGCGACTCACCCGTGCGCGGATGCGCGAAGCACAGGCTGCTCGCGTGCAGGAAGTGTCGACGCAGGCCCGGCAGCTCGGCACCTCCGTAGAGCGTGTCTGCCGCGATGGGGTGACCGAGCGCGGCAAGCTGCGCGCGGATCTGATGGCGGGCTGCAAAGCGGACGCGCACCTCGACCAGCGAGAGCTCCCCGAGCAGCTCGCAGCTGAGGAGCTCGGTCTCGATGGGCTTGGCACGTGCAAAGGGCGTCGCTTCGACCCGCACGCGCTTCTGGTCGGCGCGCAGATATGCCGCCAAGAGCTGCGGCGCGTGGACTTGCCCCTTGCAGAGCGCCAGGTAGCGCTTCTCGATTCCGCCTTGCTCACTTAGCTCTCGCAGCGCCGCGAAGGTGGTTGCATCGCGCGCCGCCAGCAGCACACCGGAGGTGTCGGTGTCGAGCCTGTGCAGGATGCCGGGTTCGAGCTGGCGATGGCCGACGCCGACGGTGGCCATCTCGGGGTAGCGGTGCAGAAGCATCGAGGTGACCGTGCCGGTCTCGCCCGGACGCAGCGCATGACTCGGCACAGCGGCCGGCTTGTCTACCACGACCAACCACGCATCCTCGTAGAGCACCCGCAGCGCCAGCGTCGGGTCGGGGGCGGGTCCGAGCGTGGGCGGCTGCTCGGGAAGCTCGATCACGTCGGCCTCGTGCAAGGCCTGGCCCTTCTTGGCCGAGCGACCGTTCACGCGGATGGTGCCCTGCCGCACGAGCGCGAGGACCCCTGCGCGGCTCAGCCCGGGCAAGTGCGGGCGCAGGAAGTGGTCCAAGCGCTCACCGGCCTCTGCGGCCCCCACGATGTGCACCCGCGCCATGGGCTATCCCTACTCCGACGGGCCCCGTTGTAGTAGACCCACGTCTCCGAAAATGGGGCCCCACAGGTCTCTGCGTAGGATAGGTCTTCTCATGGCGAGCGCGGAAAAGCGCGATTACTACGAAGTGCTAGGCGTCGAGCGCAGTGCCAGCGCCGATGAGCTGAAGCGCGCCTACAAGCAGCTCGCGATCAAGTTTCATCCGGACCGCAACCCGGATGACAAACAAGCCGAGGAAGAGTTCAAGCGCGTCAGCGAGGCCTATGCGGCGCTCAGCGATCCGGACAAGCGGCGGCGCTACGACCAGCTCGGCCACGCAGCCTTCGACCCGAACCGTGGCGGAACCGGCTTCGACGCCGCCGACTTCGCCGGCATCGGCGAGATTCTCGAAGGCTTCCTCGACGACATGTTCGGTCGCCGCGGCGGTGCCAGCCGTCTGCCCAAAGACCTGCGCTACAACCTCGATATCAGCTTCGAGGAAGCCGCGCTCGGCACCGAACGGCTGATCGAATACGAACGCAGCGAGCTCTGCACGCAATGCAAAGGTGCGCGCGCCGAGCCCGGTGTGCCTATCCCGGAGTGTCCAGCGTGTCGCGGCCGCGGCGAGGTGCGCTTCCAGCGCGGCTTCTTCGCCACCTCGCGACCCTGCTTTTCCTGCGAAGGCAGCGGGGTGCGCGCCGAGGCTCGCTGCAAGCTCTGCGAAGGCAAAGGCAGCGTGCCGCAGAAGCAGACCTTGCGCGTGAAGATCCCGGCCGGTGTCGAGAACGGGGCAGTGCGCACGCTCAGCGGGATGGGCGAGGAGACTCCAGCCGGCAACGGGGACCTGCACGTGCACGTCTCGATCAAGGCGCATCCGCTCTTCACGCGTGAAGGCGCCGACATTCTCTGCGAGGTGCCCGTGAGCTTTCCGCAAGCGGCGCTCGGCGCGACGCTGGAAGTGCCGACGCTGGAGGGCAAAGTCAGCATGCGCTTGCCTCCGGGGACGCAATCGGGGCGAGTATTTCGCTTGCGCGGCAAGGGCCTGCCGGTGTTCGGTGGCTACGGCAAGGGCGACGAGCTGGTGAAGGTCACCGTCGAAGTCCCCGAGAAGCTCACACCGCGCCAACGCGAGCTCCTGGAAGAGCTCTCACACGAGATGGGCGCCGGAACGCACCCCCAACAGCAAACCTTCCTGGACAAGCTGCGCGGCTTGTTCGAGTAGGTGCTGGTTGCCGATGACCTTCGACCTCGACCGTCTCTCACGCCGACTTGCCAGCACTGACCCGGTGCGCGTCACAGGCCGCTTGCGCTCGGTGGTCGGGCTCTCGCTCTGCGCCGACTTGCCGGATGCGCGGGCCGGCGAGCTGGTGGAGATCGGGCGCGGCCACGCACCACCCTTGCTCGCGGAGGTGGTGGGCTTCGATGCGCGCGGTGTGACGCTCTTGCCGCTCGGACCGGCCGACGGCCTCGGCCCTGACGACCCGGTCATCCCGCGCCGCGCGCCGCTCAGCATCCACTTCGGCGGGGATCTGCTCGGGCGCGTGCTCGACGGGCTCGGCACACCCATCGATGGCGGGCCTGCACTCACCGGCAAGAGCCTACCGTTGAGCCGCGCCGCACCCGCCGCGCTCTCGCGCCAGCGCATCGACCGCGCTCTGCCACTCGGCGTGCGCGCGCTCGACGCGTTCGTCACGGTCGGTGAAGGCCAGCGCCTGGGGCTCTTCGCCGCCAGCGGTGTCGGCAAGAGCACCTTGCTCGGCCAAATCGCAGAGCACGCCGCAGCCGACGTGTTCGTGCTGTGTTTGGTCGGCGAGCGCGGCCGCGAGGTCAAAGACTTCCTGGACGATCATCTCAGCGCTGCAGCGAGGCAACGCAGCGTTGTAGTCTGTGCAACCAGCGACAGCCCGGCGCTGGTGCGCATGAAGTGCCCCTACGTCGCGACCACCATCGCCGAGGGCTTTCGCGACCAGGGCCAGCGCGTCGTGCTGCTGGTGGACAGCATCACGCGCTTCGCCCGAGCTGCACGCGAGGTCGGCCTCGCCGCCGGTGAAACGCCGGTCCGCCGCGGCTATCCGCCCAGTGTGTTCGGCGCGCTGCCCGGCTTGATCGAACGTGCTGGCACTTCCGAGACCGGCTCGATCACCGCTTTCTACACCGTGCTGGTGGAAGGCGACGACCTCGACGAGCCCATCTCGGACGAGCTGCGCGGTCTGCTCGACGGCCACATCGTGTTGAGTCGCAGCTTGGCAGCACGCGGTCACTATCCAGCCATCGACGTCACCCGCAGCCTCTCGCGGCTGATGCCCAAACTGGTCTCGACGGACCATGCACAAGCTGCCGAGATCATCCGCGCGCACCTCTCGCTTTACGAGGAAAAGCGCGATCTCGTGATGCTCGGCGCCTATCGCAGCGGAACAGATCAACGCTTGGACGCTGCGCTTTCACGCATCGACCGGATCGAAGCGTTCTTGCGTCAGGCTCGTGGTGAGCACACCGAGCTGGCGAAGAGCATCGAGCAGCTACGCGGGTTGGTCTGATGGCACCGTCAAGCGCGGACCGCGGATACAGGGCTTGCCACCCATGACCCGCGGGTCGAGCGTGATGCTGCCAGTTGCCAGGCATGAGCATCGCAATACGGCGCCATCGTCCCTACCGCTGTACTGCAGCGCGATGCGGCCTCTTTGCTCGCGCGTGGCTGCGCGAAGTTTTCGCGCGGTGCTTCGCGGGTCTGCTGGGAGGCGTTCCCGTCACTTCTGCCTCGATCACCGCCCGCCAGCGCGTCACTTGCCGGTTTAGCTGCGCCACTCCGCCTGCCATGACCTCAAAGATCTCGGCGTCGATGCGTTCGAGCGCTTGCGCGACGGCCTTCTTGGCAGCGGCGCGCATCTCACGCTGTGTGGCCGCGATCACGTCGTTCGCGTTGGTGCCGAGGAGTGTCCCGCTAGCGCTGCGGCGCTCGGTCGAGCCACCGGCGCATCGAACGACCTCGCGCAGGTCGTCGTGCATCTGATCGGCGAGGTCGCCGGAGCCCTGTTCGCAGAGCTTTCGCAGGTCGGAGGTGAAACGCGAACCCTATCGAAGCGATGTTGTCAGCGCGGTGCAACCTGGGACGCCCCCGAGCCGACTCGAAGGATGGCGTCAAGCACTCGCTCCAGCAGTAAGGTGAATTCGCCTGCTTCGCGATGAGCCTCAAGGGCGTTGAAGATCACGAGGACGGGTCCAACGCGGATCTCGAGTGGCACCTGAACGACCGATGCCTCTTTGGCGCGAGCCTGCACGTCGGCTGCCAACCCGCCATGCCATCGCTCTTCCGGCACTATAAGATCAACGAATGAGAGCACTGCGTTGCCCCCCGGAGGGACGAGTTCTGCGTTTCGCCATACGAGGCGCCCGGGCATCGACTGAGGCACCGTTCTCGGGTCCGTCGGAAACGGGCAATCCGATGCATCGTGCCGGTGGACAAATACGTGGACTGCAGTCCGGCCACTTCGGTCCTGCACGCGCTGCGCCGTCGCGTACATCTATGCGGCCTGCTTCCGGGGCGGTAGGATCTGACCAACCTGTACGTCGACGTCCACTCCGAGACGTGATGCGCGCGTCCAATCTTTCAGGAAATCTTCATGGAGGCGCGCGGACTCAGCGCGCGTGTGGAACACGACCACGATGGGACCGCCAAGGGCTGCGCTGAGGTCCGACCGCGCAGCGCGCAGGCTACGCAGGAGAGCAAGTTGCTCGCTCGCGTCCGCGTCGAACACTTCGAGGGTTCGTTCGTGGCCGTCGTAATCCGCTGCCGGCGCCTCTAGCCATCGCGTCGGTCGGTTGCCCAGCAGCTCGGAGACCACCTGCCGGGCGCTCTCTCGCGTGATTGTCATTGCGCCTCCCCAAGCAACCTGGTCACCAATTGCGCTGCACTGTCGTAGGCGATCGACGCCTCCTGCAGGTCCACCTGATCCTCAAGGTAGTCTGCCTTGATCCGAAGGCCGTGCAACAGGTGCAGTGCATCACATCCGTTGTCGTCAAGGATGCCCAACCTGCCAGCCTCGTCTGCGAGCAGGTCGTGCCGGAAGTAGGTGCGGCTGCTGTCGGAGAACGGCAACCCAGCACGGAGCGCAGCATCGGCTACCGCGAGATACGCGGCATAGTACGAGCGTGATGTCGCCGCGTTGGGAAGGGCATCGCGGTCAGCGTCGTCCGGAAGCAAGCGCTCCGCCGCTTCAAGATTCTCTCTGGCCTTCTCATCGAGCCGCATTGTTTCAAGGATAGGGCACGGCATGGAGGTTTGCTATCCGGCCGTAACTGCCGTGACGCACCCGGCTTTGACCTGGAAGTCCATGCGGCCTGCCTCGACCAGAATCAGTTTGGGCTGCGTGGTCGTCAGAAAGACTTGCCCGCCCAGGCGTGCGAGCAACGCAAAGAAGCGGCGGTTGCGCTCGCTGTCCAGCTCACTCGAAACATCGTCGAGCAGCAAGATCGGCGTGCGACCGGTGCGGTGCTCGAGCTCCTGCAACTCTGCAACCTTCAGAGCCAGCACGATGGCGCGGTGCTGACCTTGTGAGGCGTAGCGTCGGGCCTTGGTCTCGTGCAGACGAAACATCAGCTCGTCTCCGTGCGGTCCGTCCGCCGTGAAGCCGCGCGCCAGGTCCTTGTCGATGGCTGCCGTCAGCGCGCGGCGCAACGCCGGCACAGTCGGCTCGACGCGTGGCTCGTAGCGCAACGAAAGCTGCGGGGCGTCTTCACCGCTGATCTCCGCGAAGAAGTCGCTCACGCGCGGCCCGAGCTCGGCGACCAGCGCCGACCGCGCCTGTCCGAGCACCGAGCCCGCCGACGCCAAGAGCTCGTCGTAGGCCCCGATGGCCAGGCGATTCGGCACGTCGGCTTTGAGTAGGCGATTGCGGCTCGCGAGCGCCCGCGTGTAGGCCGCCAGCGTCTCGGCGTAGGTTTCGTCGAGTCGTTCGAGCACGCGGTCCAAAAAGACACGTCGTGGCTCGGCGGCTCCGGTGGTCAGGTGCAGGTCGCCGGGGTGGAAGATCACGACCGGCATGGAGAGCGCGTAGGCCGCACGCGAGCGCGGACGTTTGCCGTCGAGTTGCACCTGCCTGCGGCCAGAGCGCGAGAGCCGGATCTTGTGCTCGTGAGGCAGACCGTCGCCGCCGACCGTGGCGCCAATCTCCGCTTGGTCGGCATGCTCGGCCACCAGCTCGTCGGTCTGTGCGCCGCGAAACGAACGCAGCGTGCCGAGGTAGTCGATGGCTTCGAGCAAGTTCGACTTACCCTGACCGTTGTCGCCAGCCAGCACGTTGACGCGCGGACCCGGCGAGAAATCGACCTCGTGCAGATTGCGAAAGTCGCGCACCCGCAAGCGAAGTAAGACCTGCCGCTGCTCGGTCAACGATTCAGATCCGCATCGGCATGATTACGCCCACGAACTCGGTCGGTCCGGCTGGACGAATCACGCCGGGATCGAGCTGTCCGCCGAGCTCGAGCTTGACGTCGTCCTCGAGGATGGCGCCGAGCACATCGAGCACGTAGCGGGCGTTGAAGCCGATCTCGATGGCATCGCCAGCGAAGTCGACATCGAGCTCTTCCAAGCCCTCACCGACATCGGGATTCTCGCTGGTGATGCGTAAGATGCCCGGCTCGACGTTGAAGCGCACCGCGCCGCTTTTGTCGCTGGCCACCAGCGAGATGCGCCGCAGTGCTTCGATGAGCAGCGAGCGCTTGATGCCGACCTTGCGGGTCAGCGAGGTTGGGATGACTTTCGCATAGGGCGGGAACTGTTCGTCGACCAGCTTCACGCTAAGCACGACGTCGTCGCGTCGGAAGAACGCGCTGCCACCCGCGCTGGCGATGTCGACGGTTGGTGCGGCTTCGTCGCTCTTCTGTTTGGTCGCGTCGGCCTTGGCTTCGTCGATCATGCGCCGCAGCTCGCCGATGCCCTTGGCGGGAACCAGCATGGTGAAGTTCAGAAGCTTCTGGCCTTCGCCGCGTTTGTATTCGGCCTTGGAAAGCCTATGGCCATCGGTGGTGACCATGCGCACGGCTTTGCCATCACCTTCGAAAAGCGCTCCGGCCAGATGCGGCCGCGTGTCGTCGGAGGACATCGAGTAGTGCGTCAGCGCGATCAGGCGACCGACTTCCTCGGCATCCAGCGTTGCGAACTCTGCGGCGCCTGGACTCGGCAACGAGGGGAAGTCTTGACCCGGCATGCCCGGAATCTTGAAGCGCACCTTGCCAGAACGAATCTCGACCGCGTGGTTGCCAACCACCTGCAAGCTCACTTCGCCTTCCGGCAAGTTCTTCGCGATGTCGAAGAGCGTGCGTGCGGCGACGGCTATCGTGCCGCCGGTCTTGACCTCTGCGTTCGCCGTGGAGGTCACGGAGAGGTAGAGATCGGTGGCAGCGAAGCGCAGCGTCTTGGGTCCATCGGTCGAAAGCAAGATGTTCGAAAGGATCGGCATCGAGCTCTTGCGATCAGCCACCGAATGGGTGCGCGCGAGCGAACGCAGGAAATCCTTCTTCTGAATCGTGAGATGCATGAGAGCACCTTTCTTGGGAACGCTTGAGGAAATCACCATCCCCAAGAAGCGAGAGGTTAACCTCAGATAGATCTTTAATTCATTCGTAATCGTAGAAGGTGTGGATAGGGGAGCGATCTCGCCAAGTGCTGGTGATCAGAGCAGAGTTGGGGAATTCCGTGATCGGGACAAAGTCTTCGCAAAGCGTGTGTTTCGAAAGCCCCCACAAACCCCCAGAACAACTCACCGATTTGTCCCCAGGCAAGCCGGTGGTGGGCAAGCTGTGATCTGGCTGGGGAAGGCTTGGGGTCGCGGCCGGTCGGGCGCAGCACACGCCTGCACCTGCGCCCCGCGCCTGCACTCGCGAATCGAGCGCCACGCTCGCGCTCGCGTGATCGAGCGCCACACCAAACAGATTTCCGATGGAGGTCAAGAGCGGTCGAGCCGGTGGGCGATGGCTTGAACGCTGGCCAACACCTCGGCATCTTGACCCAGGATGCGGCTCTCGATCTTGCGCACGGCGCTCATCACGGTGGTGTGATCTTTGCCGCCGAAGCGGTCGCCGAGCTCGCTGTAGCTGGTGTTCAGCCGCTGACGGCACAGGTACATGGCGATCATGCGCGGCTGCGCGACCGAGCGATGTCGACGGTGCGACTTGAGGTCGGTCATGCGGATGTTGAAGTACTCGCAGACCGCGCGCTGGATGTCGTCGACCGAGGTCATGCTCTCGCGCCGCGGCTGTGAGCCACGCAGCGCCTCGCGAGCGAACGCCAGGTCGAGCGGCTGCTTGAGCAGCTCCGACTTCACCGCCAGGCGCAAGAGCGTGCCTTCCAGCTCGCGGACGTTGCTCTGCACGGTCTCGGCCAGGAAGTGCGCGACGTCGTCCGGAAGGTCGATGCGCTCTTGCTCGGCCTTCTTCTTGACGATGGCGACGCGGGTGTCGAGCTCGGGCGCCTGGATGTCGGCGACCATGCCCCACTGGAAGCGCGAGACCAGGCGCTCTTCCATTTCCTTCATCTGCTGCGGATACACGTCGCTCGAAACCACGATCTGTTTGTCAGAGTGGTAGAGCGCGTTGAAGGTGTGGAAGAACTCTTCCATGGTCTGGTCGCGCCCGGCCAGGAACTGGATGTCGTCCATCAGCAACACATCGCACTGGTTGCGGTAGAGGTCGCGGAACTCGTCCATCTTGTGGTTCTGCAGCGCCGCGATGAACTCGTTGGTGAAGCGCTCGGCCGACACGTAAAGGATGCGAGCGTTGGGCCGGTCTTCCAGCACGCGATGCCCGATGGCGTTGACCAGATGGGTCTTGCCCAGGCCGACGCCTCCATAGATGAAGAGCGGATTGTAGCGGGCACCCGGGCTGGATGCGGCCGCGCTGCTCGCCGCATGTGCGAGCTGATTGCTCGGACCGACCACGTAGTTCTCGAAGCGATACTTCGGATTCAAGTTGGCCGGAAAGCGTTGTCCATGTGGCCCAAGTGTCCCGCTTGACGGGCGCAGCGCAGCAGACGGCCCGCTCGCGGGCCGCAGTGCACCAGGCGGCGTGCTCTCGCGAGGTTTGTCCGCGGGCTTGCGCTCCTGCGCCAGTCGCTCGTCGACTTCCCAGGTGACGTCGATGTCGCGCAGCCCGCTCTTGTGACGCACCAGCTCGAGGATCAAGTCGAGGTAGTGCGTGCGGATCCAGTCTGCATAGAACTTGTTCGGAATCCGCAGACGAAGCTTTCCGCCTTCGCTGCCGCCCCAAGCGATGGGCGCGAGCCACGTCTCGAAGTTTTCCTCCGAGAGTCGTCCGCGCATGTCCGTCAGCGCCGATTGCCAGTGTTCCTGCATCGATCCGAGTTCTCCGAATTCAGGCACGTCCCCATCCTTCGCTACCAGGCGCACCCCCGCCTGTGTAGCTTTCGGAGCGATGACCTACGTCTCTGTCGCGGCGCTACAGTTCGACCCGTCGGCTCAGTCGCGGCTCTCGAGATGGGCTTCCGTGTTCCACCCTCTCTGGCGCGCGGGAGGAAGAAACTAGCAAACGCTCCCCAGCGCGTCTACGAAGATCAAACACGAGACACACAGAAAGCGGACGCGCGCTGCATTTTTTTTCATTCACGAAATGCGTCGCAATCTTCCACGCGGAGTGCACGCGGATTGCCCAATCCTCGCGCGTCCACAAGTTCTCAAAGCAAGCCAGCGTGAGCATTGGATCTTTCATCGCCGCGCGGCAAGCAAGTCAGGCCTCGCGAGCCGCAGGTCGGTCTTCTGCTCCCCAGAATTTTTGTGCGAGCCCACACCCGCTGCTAGGTTCGGAAGAGTTGCGCTTCCGAGGGACCATGGATTTGTCCACGCATATGAAACGGCGTCTCCACTCTGCGCGCACCGCGCACCGCGCACTTGCCTGTCTCGTAGCTCTCAGCTCGCTCTGCGTTCTTCTGCTCTCTGCGTTCTCTCCGACCAGGGCCTCGGCTGCGCCGCCTTGCGCGCAGGGCAAGGGTTGCCCGGTGGCGATGAGCGCAGAGACCGCGCGAGGTCTGGCACTTGGCACCGGCATGCGTGCGACGGCCATCTCGACTTCGGCGCTCGCCTATAACCCAGCAGGGCTCGCGCTCGGTCGCCTTTATCACGTGGAAGGTGTGGTCGATTACATCCCCGGCCTGCACACCGTCGCTCTCGGCGGAGCGGTCGTCGATTCATCGACCAGTCGTCTGGCAGCCGGCTTTGGTCTGCGTGGCCTGCTTTCCGGCACGGAGGGCTTCGGTGGCTTCGACGGACGCCTGGGCGTTGCACTGCCTTTCTCGGACGCGGTGTCGATCGGCCTCTCGGGTCGCTACCTGAGCCTCACCGAGAACCGAAAAGACGCCGCTGGCGTTGGGAAGCTCGCCGGCAAAGTCTCCGGCTTCACGATGGACGCGTCCTTGCGAGTGCAGCCGACCCAGATTCTGCAGCTCTCGCTGGGGACGCTCAACTTCATCGATCTTGGCAGCAGCTACGCGCCGCTCATGGTCAGCACCAGCGCCGCGCTCGCGCTCGGGCAAGTCGTCAACATCGGCGCCGACCTCCTGGTGGACACGTCGACCTTCGCGAAGCCGGCCTATCTGGTCGGTGGTGGCATCGAGGTGCTGGTTGGCGATTCGCTGCCCTTGCGTGTCGGTTACATCGGCGACCTTCAGCGCAAGACTCACGCGATCGGCGGGGGCCTGGGCTACACCGACCGCTTCATGGGCTTCGATATCTCGCTGCAGCAGCAGGTTTACGGTGGCAGTGACACCCGCTTCATGGGTGCTCTGCGCTACTACGTTCATTGACGCACGCACGCACGCACGCACGCTCGCGACACTCGCGACGCTTGACGTCATCGCTTGGAACTTCCGTCGCGCGCTGACCTCCAATACATAGGTCAGACTTGGCGATCGATGACGAAGCAGCGCTGCTCCTGCCACGCCTACGTAGGCGAGACGAAGCCGCGTTCGACCTGCTGGTGCGCACACATCAGGCCGCGGTCTATCGCTTGCTTTTGCGCATGCTCGCCGACCCGGCGGCAATACAGGATGCGGAGGTTGTGATTGTCTCTCTGGTGTTGCGTTCTTTTCGGGAGGAGCGGTGCTGGCATCGTGAAACACACTCACACACATACACACACATACATATACAAACAACACACGCACAC
>JADGRG010000627.1 GCA_017881145.1 Sandaracinaceae bacterium
CCTAGATCGGGTCGAACCTGAGCGTGCCCACGACCGAGGTGTTGTGGGGATGCGGCGCCCGCATAGATGGCTTGGCTTCACCGCCCACACTCGGTGATGGCGGTCGCGTGCAGGGTCGTTGGATGGGATGCGCGAGCGCTGGCTGCATCTGCTTTGGGTGGCGATGCAGCCGTCAGCTGCATGCGTGGAGCATGGCCACGGCGTCGAGGCAAGCACTCAGGCGCCGCCGCTTACGCGTGCTTCAGACCCCGAGATACGTTGCAGCCCAGAGCAGCGCGACGAGCACACCACCGATGCCCAGCATCCACGGCACATTCGTGACGACGTACGGATACACCAACATGATGAGGCCCACCGCCGCATGCGGGACTCTGCGCTGTTTGCGTCCGTAGGTGAAGAGCACGAAGCCGACGCTGCTCACGATCATCGACGCGACGAGGCTGTTGGAATCGAAGCTCACGCGGGGTCCTGACTGGCTACGCGCTCGCTGCGATCGAGATGCGCTCGACGGAGGGTAATGCGTGGCACGCGGGTTGGCCAGGCGCGAACGTTGAACGAGCGAGAGTCGGCGCCAGCCGGTTTCGCAAAGGCTCCGCGTGCGATATAGGTCGCACCGAGGTGAGTTCAGGATGAGCTTCGGGAAGAACCCCCACGTGGTGAAGGCAGAGGCGGCCGAACAGAAGGCGCTCTGCGCGCGCGACGATATGGCGCGCGAGCAAGCGTGGCGAGAGGCCGCGCATCGCTGGGAGCGCGCCGCAGAGCGCGAGAAGGATGACAAGCGCCGAAACTTCTACACGCAAAACGCCGAAGCTGCGCGCCGGAGCGCGGACGCGCCGCCTATGGAAGCGCAAGCGTCAGAGCCAGCACCGGTGTCAGCAACCACGGTGGCGGCCACGGCAGAGCCTGCCGATGCGAGCTCGCCGAAACCGCGCTTCGTCGTGCTCAACTAAACAGGAACGCATGGAGCGTGAGACACGAGCGAGGCACCGCCGGTTTCGAGGAGCGCGCGGAGCCTACCTTTGTAGGTGAGCACGCACCGCAGGAAGCGGGGGCGGATCGCCCGGTTGGGGTCGGGGCCCCAACCCCGACGGATGGTGGATCGCGGTCCAGGCGTCTCTGTTTAAGCGTGAGGGTGGTAGCGCGTCATTTCGGCGTGCTTCTCGACCACGTCGCGCGCTCAAGTCGGCCGCTCGATGCGACCATCCGGATGGCGTGCAAAGCGGCCTTCGCCGCGGGCGTGTGCGGGACCGTCGCTCGGCCAAGGCCAACCACCGAAGCGCGTGCGCTGGTAGTCGGCGAAGGCTTGACGGATCTCCTCGGTCGAATTCATCACGAAGGGTCCATGTTGCGTGACTGGCTCGGCGATGGGCTTACCCTGGAGCAGCAGAAGCTCGCTCTCGTCGCTGCCATTTTCGAGCTCGATGCCGAGGTCGGCCCGCACTTGCACCGCGCTCTTGCCAGAGATGCTCTGCCCCGCCACACGCAGCTCCGTGCCTGCGAAGAAGTAGAGCACGCGACTATTGACCGCCGCCGTTGGCGGCAGCGTCCACTTCGCGTTGGCTGCGAGCTTCAGCGTCCAGATCGCCACATCCGAATCGGGCTGCGCTGCCCACGACTTGGGAGGCGGCGCGTTCGGGATCACCTCGGCCAGGCGCCCGGCGATCACCGTGACCTGCGTGACCCGGCCGGCCGCGTCGCGGCTCTCGTGGACGGGCACTCGGTCGTGCCAGAACATCGAGAAGTGCGGTGGGACGAGCTTGTTGGCGCGAGGCAAATTGAGCCAGATCTGAAAGAGCTCGGTGGGATTCGGCTGCTCGGCATGCACCAGCGGAAACATCTCGCTGTGAACGATGCCCTGCCCTGCGGTGAGCCACTGCACGTCGCCGGCACCAAAACGCGCAGCCGCACCCAGCGAGTCCGAGTGGTCGACCAGACCCTTGCGCACGATGGTGACGGTTTCGAAGCCGCGGTGGGGATGCTGCGGGAAACCCGGCACGACATCACCGTGGTACATGCTGAAGCCATCCTTGCCGCTGAAATCGCGCCCCATCTCGCGACCGGCGAGCGAGGCGACGGGCGCCATGCGCGCATCGCCCGCGGGATAGGCGTCGGCGTGGTGCGCGCAGAAGAGGAATGGGTCGAGGGTCGGCCACAGAAACCCCAGCGGGGCAAGAGTTAGCACGGCATCGGAGCTCATCGATCACCTCCACTGGGGTTCAACGGTTCACGCACCACTCTAAGGCCCACTTTCTCGATGGCCAGCCACCTTCGCAGAAACGCACCGTTGCACGACCGCAAGAGTCACCGCCGCGCCGGAGCCAAGCGACCGCGATTCCGATTCGATGCGGGCACGAGCTGGGTGTAGCCTGTGCAGCGATGAGCTTCTACGAAGACCATATCCTGCCGCGCTGCGTCGAGCTCACGCTCAGCACCAGGCCTGTCCGGCGAGCGCGTGAACGCGTGGTGGCTGCGCTGAGCGGCGAAGTGCTGGAAATCGGTTTTGGGTCGGGGCTCAACGTTCCCTACTACCCGAGCGCGGTGACCAAGGTGCACGCGGTGGATCCCTCCGCACTCGGGCAGAAGCTCGCAGCCAAGCGCTTGGCCGCAAGCCCCGTCGCGGTGGAGTGGAGCGGGCTCGACGGCGAGAAGCTGCAGCTGCCAGACGCGTCGGTCGACGCCGTGCTCAGCACGTTCACGCTCTGCACCATCCCCGACGTCGGTCGCGCGCTCGCTGAGCTGCGCCGCGTGCTGCGTCCCGCTGGCACTCTGCACTTCCTCGAACACGGTCGCAGTCCCGATGCCTCGATCGCGAAGTGGCAAGATCGCCTGACACCAGTGCAGAAATTTTTTGCGGGCGGCTGCCACCTGAATCGCGACGTGAGCGTTATCCTGCGCGCGGCAGGCTTCAGCATCGACGCGCTCTCCAACTACTACATGCGGGGCCCGAAGGTCGGCACCTATCTCTATGAAGGCCGCGCGCACGTCGAGGCGAGCTCTAGCGGGCAGTGAAGCATTCCGGTGCAAGAGCTGCTGCACTCGTGCAAGGATGATCCCATGTCGACGACGTTGATCGGACCCACTTCCCACAGCTACTTCTCGCAGCGCCTACGTCTGCACTATGTCGACTGGGGCAACGAGGATGCTCCACCGCTCCTGCTCGTGCACGGCAACCGCGACCACTGCCGCAACTGGGACTGGATCGCGCAGGCGCTGCGCCACGACTACCACATCATCGCGCCCGATCTGCGTGGTCACGGCGACTCACAGTGGGCGATCGGCAGCACCTATCCGTTGATCGACTATGTCGCGGATATCGCGCAGCTCATCCACCAGAAGAAGCTCGCGCCGCTCACGGTGATCGGGCATTCGCTGGGCGGGCACATCGCGATGCAATATGCAGGCATCTACCCCGACAAGGTGAAGAAGCTGGTCTCGATCGAAGGCTTCGGACCACCCATGGTGTGGATCGAAGCGCGCGCCAAGCTCGGTCCGCAAGAGCGCATGCGCGGCTGGATCAAAGAGCTGCGAGATCTCGCCGGGCGCGCGCCGCGTCACTACCCCAGCATGGACGAGGCCGTCGCGCGCATGCGCGAGGCCAACGCATTCCTGACCGCGGAACAGGCCCGACACCTCACCATCCACGGCGTCAGTCAAAACGAGGATGGCAGCTACGGCTGGAAGTTCGACAACTACGTGCGCTCCCATTCGCCCTATCAGTTCAACGAGCCCGAGATGGCGGAGCTCTGGTCCAAGATCAATTGCCCGACGCTCTTGATTCGCGGCACCGAGAGCTGGGCAGGCGACCCCATCAAAGATGGGCGAGCGGCCTACCTCAAGGACGTGGAGGTAATGGCCATCGAGAAGGCCGGCCACTGGGTGCACCACGACCAGCTCGACAAGGTGCTGGTTTCCATCCGTGCCTTTCTGGCGAAGTAGGTCAGGTTGCAGCCGTCAGCTGCAAGCCTAGAGACCGCGCGCCCAATCGGGTCGCAGCGGGACCTTACCTGCAAGCGCGCCATCGATCGCCGCAACGATGGCCTCACGGTCACTCGGCAGCCGTCCCGCGAGCGACAAGTAGTTGCTAGCATGGTTGGTGCGAAAGAGCGCATCGCGTGGACGAGCGCGCTCCACGATCACACGCAGCTCCTGAAGCATGCGGTCGACGGTAGGCAGCTTCCAAAAACCCTTCTTGTGCAGATTCACCAGCGGCGTCTCCGGCACGACCGAAGTGGTGAGCGCCGCGAAGTACTCCGGGTCCATCGCCGTGATCAGCTCCGCCGTTTGCTGGGCGTGCTCCTGCGAACGCTCGATCCCACCGATCCCGAGCAGCACGATGGCGCTCACGCGCATACCGGCCGCGTGCGCCTTCTGTGAAGCCTCGACGTGCTCAGCGTGCGTGCTGCCCTTGGCGATGCGTTTGAGCGTCTTGTCGTCGCCCGATTCTGGCCCGATGTAGACCAGCGATAGTCCGAGCTCGCGTAGCTCACGCAGCTCCGCATCGGTCTTGTCGAGGATGTTGCTCGCCATCGCGTAGCACGACACCTGTGACAAGCGCGGCAGGAGCTTGCGCGCACTCTGCAGGATCGGGCGCCACTGCTGCATCGAAAGCACCAGCGCATCGCCATCTGCGACGAACACCTTGTCGATGCGATCGGCCGCAGCACGCGCCGCCAGCTGCAAGTCGGTCAGCGTTTCGTCGAGGTCGCGCACGCGAAACGTTTTGTCGCGATACATGGCGCAATACACACACTTGTTCCACGAACAGCCGATCGTAGCCTGCAAGATGTAGCTCTGCGCCTCGGACGGGGGACGAAACAGATTTCCTTCGTAACGCATCGCTCTACCTAGTTAGCGGGCTTGGTCTTCAGCTTACGATCTCGGAAGCACTTGAGCGCCGCTCAGTCCGAGATGATGATCCGTCGACCACACGACTGAGATCTTCTTCTGTTCAAGGTACACCAAGCTCGACGCATCAACGTACGTGAGTTTCGTTCCGCGAAACCGTTCGAGTACCTTTGTCACGCCGGCGTGGTGAGCGACCGTTGCGTCGAGAATCCGCAAGCCCTTGAGGTTCCCGATCAGTTGTCGAAACGTGCGGGCTTGCTCTTCACCCATCCGATGGAGAAACCAACTGTAGGTTTCAGAAATGACGAGCACAGAGGTCGTCCACCGCGGCGTCGGTCCGCTGAACAACGCAGCCGCTAGATCGTGCCAGCGGTCCTTTCTCGTCATCAACGCGATGAAGATGCCGCTGTCGAGAAACACCGGCGTGCTCACGGCGCCTCGCGCCCGTACACCACGTCATCGACCGATTCGCTATCGTCGGGCGAGCCCTCGACGACACCCGAATACGCCATCCAAGGTTTGTCGCTCGGCTCCTTGGCGATCGTCTCTTCCAAACTGCGCCGACAAAGCTCGGCCAAAGAGATGCCGCGACGCCGAGCGACAAGCTTCGCGCGCCGGTAGAGCGCTTCGTCCACGGAAATCTGCGTGCGCACCATGTTATCATGGTACCACCTGGTGATAACACGCGCAAGTACGGCGTTCTTCCGCGGTCCCGCTAACTAGTGCAGCTGACGGCGGCGTACTGCGTGGTTGCAGAAGTGAGGCGTCGGAGCGACGCTCGCTTCGGGAAGCGGCCGTCGGCCGCGTGGGCTCATCCCGGTGCCCCCGCAGCTGAAGCCCAAAGCCGTTGGCCCGACCAGAGACTCAGCGGTGCGTGAACGGATTGACGATGACCACCGAGCCGAAGCGTTGGCCGTCGTTCAGGTCTTCTGAGTAGAGCTTGGTGCAGCCCGCTTCAATGGCAGCTTGCACGACCATCGCGTCCCAGAATGAGAGCTGTGCCTTCTGTTGCAGCTCGATCGCAGCCGTCAGCAGTGCGCCGGTGTTCTCCACGACCGCCCACGTGAGATACTCCTCAACGACCTCTTGAGCTTTGGCACTGCTCAGCGGTTTCTTCAGCTTGCGTGTGACGGTGACGTAGAACTCCTGGAGCACCTGGATGCTGAGGACGCCGTTGCGGTCGTCCCAGAGTTCGAGGACAAGGTCGCGAGCGACCTCGTGCTTTGTCTTGGCGTCGCGGTCCTCCGCGTACACAAGGATGTTGGTATCAACGAAGCTTGGCACGGTCGTGCAGCTCTTCTCGTGAGGGGAGTTTTCCTCCACCGAGGGACTGCCCACGGCGCAGACGTCTGACCGCAGTGTCGCGCGCCTTCGTGTAACCACGCTGGCGGTCGACCAGGCCGGCGAGCTCGCGTCGCAAGAACGCGGAGACGGAGAGGCCGCGTTCCGCGGCCAATACGCGCGCCTCACGAAGCGTCTCTTCGTCGAGAGCCAGGGTGATGTTGCGAGCGCTGGACACCGAGAACACGTGTAGCACGTGATTTACGTGGAGGCAAGGGCGGGCTAACTAACCAGTGTCGCAGGGGGTCTTCTCGTCCACCATGAGCAGCGGCATGGACGTGCGGTTGACGCGCACCAACACATCGGCCCCGGCATCCACTATGAGCCATTTCTGGACAGCTCTTCAGCTCACGAGCCCGAGCCAGTCTTTGAGCTCACCGCGCAGGATGCGTGGGGCGCGCGCTAGATCGGCGACCGTGCGCGAGCCGGTCAGGAGCATCACCGTGAGCAGCTCGCGCTCCACGCGGTCGAGGAAGCTCTTGGCACCGGCCTCGCCGCCTTCGCGCAGCGCTTGCAGCAGCGGCCGCGCGATGCCGGCGGCCTTGGCTCCGAGCGCCAAGCTGCGCGCCACGTCCAGCCCGGTGCGGATGCCACCGGTCGCGATCACTTCGTGGCCAGCTTGCTTCGCATACACCACGCTGGCTGCGGTCGGAACGCCCCAGTCCCACAGGCGCTCGCCCACGGCCTTGTCGTCGCCCACGGCCCGCAGCGTCTCGACGCCCACCCACGACGTGCCGCCTGCGCCCGACACATCGACATAGCGCACGCCGACCTCGCGCAGACGCTGGGCCGTGCGCGGTGCGATGCCGCTGCCGGTTTCCTTGGCGATCACCGGCACGCTCAGCTCGGCGGTGAGGCGCGCGTAGGTCTGCAGACAACCGCGGAAGTCGCGGTCGCCTTCGGGCTGCACCAGCTCCATCGCGGGATTCATGTGAACACAGAGCGCATCCGCGCCGATGTCATGCGCCAGCTTGTCGAGCGTGGCGCTCTCGTGTTCGCGCGCCTGCACCACGCCGACGTTGCCGAGCACCAGCGTGGTCGGCGCGTGCTCGCGCACGGCGTAGGTCCAGGCCGTCTCCGGTGCGCGCTGCATGGCGCGTTGCGAGCCGAGGCCGAAGCCGTAGCCGCAGCGCTCGGCGATGGCGGCGAGCTTGTGGTTGACCTCGGCGGCTTCGCTCGTGCCACCGGTCATGGCCGCGATCAGGATCGGCGCGCGTAGACGTTTGCCGAAGAGCGTGACGCTCGGGTCGAGGTCCGCCAGCGCGAGCTCCGGCAACGAGTCGTGCAGCAGCTCCACGCATTCGAGGAGCGTGGTGCGACCGCGGAAGCTGACGTCTTCGGTCGCGCAGATCGTCAGGTGGTCGGCTTTGCGCTGGCCGATATCGCTCATATTCGGACGAGTGAAGCACGCTTGGCTCACCCCGTCGAGTCAGAGCTGGGCGGCTGGGCGGCGGGTGCCAGGCTAGCAAGACACCGGTGCGGCGCTGGTCAACGTCGCGCACCTCGGCTACACAGCCAGACGGCATGACCAGCCATTGGACCGAGGATGTCAGCGCGTGCGTGAACGCGCGGCTGGCCAGCTTCTTCGAGGAGAAGGCAGAGGAGGCCCAAGCCACCTCGCCGCTCGCAGGCGAGCTTCTACTCGCGGTCAAAGACCTCGCCATGCGTGGCGGCAAGCGGCTGCGGCCCGCCGCGCTCTTCGCCGGCTATCGAGCCGTCTGCAGCAGCGGGCAAGTGCAGCAGACCGGGGATGTCGGTGCGGCGCTCGAGCTCTTGCAGACCTACTTCCTGATCCAGGACGACTGGATGGACGGCGACGAAGAGCGGCGCGGTGGCCCGTCAGTGCACGCCAGCTTCACGCAGCGCTACCGAGATCCGCAGCTGGCTGCGAGCCTGGCGATCCTGGCCGGTGACCTCGCGGTGGGCTTCGCGTTCGAGCTCTTGCACCGCGCACCCTTTCCAACGGAGCGCGTGCGCGAAGGCTATGCGGCGTTTTCCGCCATGCACTTCGAGGTGGTATGTGGCCAGCAGCTCGACCTGCTCGAGCATCAAGACGTCTCGCTGATGCACCACCTGAAGACTGGCAGCTACACGGTGCGCGGGCCACTGCGCCTGGGTGCGTTGCTCGGCGACGCGAGCGCTGCGCAACTGGCTGCGCTGGAACGTTTCGGCGAGCCACTGGGCGTGGCCTTTCAGCTTCGCGACGACCTGCTCGGCACCTTCGGCGACCCGCGCGTGACAGGCAAGCCGGCCGGCCACGACCTGCGCGAAGGCAAGAACACCGTGCTGATCGCGGACGCGCGCGACACCTTGCCGGCCGAAGACTGGCACAAGCTGAAGCACGTGCTGGGCCACGACCACCCGAGCGCCGCAGATCTGGCCACGGCAGCGGCACTCCTGGAGCGGTCCGGTGTGCGTGCGCGCGTCGAGGCGCGGCTCTCGGCGCTGATCGCGCAATCCGAGCAAGCGCTGCAGGGCGCGCCGCTGACCAGCGAGGGTAGCGCGATGCTGGGTGATCTCCTGGCCCGGGTCGCAACGCGAGATCACTGAACTTGCCGGGCTGACTCCGATGGCCTCGCAGCCACCGCCGGCTTCCGTGGCGATCATCAGTTCAATCCAAGCAAGTCTCGGTGTAGAACACAGAGCTTAGATGGTGATGTCCGACCAGCTTGCTGTGGGCCACGGTAAAGTCATCCTGCTCGGAGAACACTCCGTGGTGTATGGGCGACCGGCGCTCGCCGTGGCGATTCCACGCGGCTGTCGGGCCAGCGCCGAGGTCGCGCCGCTGGACGCGCTCGCGGTCGAGCCCTGGGGCGTCACGGTGCAGGCAACGCGCGCCGAGTCCGAGCCAGAGCGTGAGATGTTACGGCTGGGGCTGCTTGCGATCACGCAGCGCTATCCAGCGCCGCGACCGCAGCTCTTGGTGCGCGCCAACATGGAGATCCCGGGCGGTGCGGGTCTGGGCGGTTCGGCCGCCCTCAGCGTAGCCGTGGTTCGTGCGTTCGATGCCGCGCTCTCGCTCACGCACACGCCCGACGAGATCATCGAAGCCTCGCTTGCCTGGGAGCGCGTCTTCCACGGCAACCCGTCGGGCATCGACAGCGCGATGGCTACCCGCGGCGGGCTCATGCTCTACCGTCGCGGTCAGCCTCTCTTGCCCGTGCACCTCGGACGCGACCTCATCTTCGTGGTCGGCGGTAGTGGCGAGCATGGCAGCACCAAAGCCATGGTCGAGAGCGTGGCTCGCCAGCATGCCCACGACGCCGCCAAGAGCGAGCAGATCTTCGATGCCATCGCGGCCCTGGTCGAGAGCGCCAGGGGCGCCTTGGAGGTGGGCGATCATACGCGCTTGGGGCAGCTCATGGATTGCAACCAAGAGCTGCTCGATACGCTGCTGCTCTCGACCGCCAAGCTCGAAGCCATGTGTCAGCTGGCACGGCAGGCGGGCGCCCTCGGCGCGAAGCTCACAGGTGGCGGCGGCGGTGGCTCGATGATCGCGTTGGCCGGCGATCGCAGGCAGGCCGATGCCATCACGCAGGCGCTATCGGCACGAGGCTTCGCGGCATTCGTAGTGGAGGTTTCGCGATGAGCACGACCCAACGTATCGGCCGGGCGCGCGCTCGCGCCAACATCGCGCTGGCCAAGTATTGGGGCAAGGCGGACGTCGAGCGAAACCTGCCGGCGGTGCCCAGCATTTCGATGACCCTCGATCCGCTGACCACCGAAACCAGCGTCGAGCCACGCGCTGACTTGCTTCGGGATGAGCTCATCCTCAACGGCACGCCTGCAGCTGCCGTGGAAGTTGCACGTGCCACGCAGCTTCTCGATCGCGTGCGCGCCGAGGCCGGTGTGCACTGGCGGGCCCGCATCGAGAGCCAGAACCATTTCCCTACTGCATCCGGTTTGGCTTCCAGTGCCTCCGGTTTCGCAGCGCTTGCCGCCGCCGCCCGCTGCGCAGCAGGCCTGCCCTTCGATGCCGCCGCCACCTCTGCGTTGGCTCGGCGTTCGTCCGCGTCGGCTGCGCGCTCCGTGTATGGCGGCTACGTCGAGCTGCCTGCCGGCCTGCCGGGCGACGACGCTCTGGCTGCGCTGCCGCTCGCGCCGGTCGAGCATTGGGGGCTCTGCATCGTGGTGGCCGTCACGGCAGAAGGTCGCAAAGCCGTAGGCTCGACCGACGGCATGACACATACGAAGCTCACCTCTCCGTATTACGACGCGTGGGTGGAGGCCGCGCCCGCGCTCGCCGCGGAGGTGCGTGCCGGCATCCTGGCCCGGGACCTCGGGCAAGTCGGTCGCGCCATGGAGCAGAGCACGCTCGCTATGCACGCCTGCGCGCTGGCGGCAGCACCTGGTCTCATCTACTTCCAACCAGCTACACTGGCTGCGTTTGCTCGAGTCCGCGCGCTGCGGAGCGAGCGTCGTGCCGAAGTCTACGCGACCATGGACGCCGGCCCGCACGTGAAGGCGCTCTGCCACGCCGCCGATGCGACCGCAGTCAGCCAGGCCCTCTCGGAGGTGCCAGGTGTATTGCGCACGATCCTCGCTGGTCCCGGTCCTGGGGTGGAGCTAGTGTGACAACATCCCACCACTTGCCTGAGTCAGGTGAGCGTCGAAGTCGATCCCAGATAGAGCCTCGGCTCGCATTAACCAGGTAGGAGCGCGCGTAGGATCACTGCCGCTCGTTCTTCGACTTGCCTGGACTGATACTTCCCAGCGATATCCACTGCTCCCAGTTGATCCGGCCTTCGGCAGGTGCACCCACGTGTCTATTGTGAAACCGACTATCGTTGTGAGTGCCCCTGGCAAGATGATGATCACGGGTGAATATGCTGTCCTGCACGGCGCCGAGGCCGTGGTCGCCGCAGTGGATCGCCGCGCATTCGCGCGCCTGCACGCCGCCGTACCAGTGCCAAGCCTCCCGCCGGAAGCGGCGGCCGCCCGAGCTGAAGCCGAGCGCCGCATCGGGGCCACGAAAGCGGTGATCGGGTTGGATGTTTCTGAAATGAGACAAAATGGTCTCAAGCTTGGTCTCGGCTCGTCGGCAGCCGGAGCCGCGGCGGTCGCTGGACTGGTGTTCGCCGCCGCCGGGCGAGACCTCGAACGGCCCCAAGCTCAGCGCGAGGTCTTGGACGCGGCGCTACGCGGCCACAACGCTATCGCGCCAAAAGGCAGCGGAGCCGACGTCGCGGCCGCCGTGCTCGGAGGCTTCGTTCGCTACCGCCGACTGGGCGATGCAGTCGAAACCCATCCCATCGCCTGGCCGAAAGCGCTCTCGGTCCGAGTCGTGTGGACCGGGCAGGAGGCCCGCACCAGCGACTTCTTGGCCAGCGTCGAGGCTCTTGCCAAACGTGATCCCGAACGACACCAAGGTGTCATGGCGGCTCTGGGCAGGGAGGCTGACCGGTTCATCCACGCCCTTGTGGACCAGAACTTGGTAGGTGCCATTGAGGCTACTGGCGCCTATGCTTTGGCGATGAAGACGCTGGGCGAAGCGGCCGGGATTGGTATCGTTACAGAGTCGCTGGCTAAAGTCGCTGCTCTGGCGCAGAGCGTGGGCGGCGCGGCTAAGCCGTCCGGTGCCGGTGGTGGGGACGTTGCCCTCGCGATCTTCGCCGAGCCCGACTCGGCAGCTCACTTCGAACACCTGTGTGCCAAAGGTGGCCTGCAGGTACTATCCATCGGACTGGGTGCTCCCGGCGTTCGCGTCGAGACCCCAAGCAGCGAGGCAGCATGAGACTCAATTCGAGATGGCCAGGGTTCTACAAGCTCTCCGTCGAGGAACGTCGACAGGTTGCGGCTGAGGCTCTGGGGATGGACGTCTCCGAGTTGGTCGCTGCGGTTGGCGACGGCGGTCTCGCTTGTGAGAAGGCCGACAAGATCATCGAGAACGTGGTCGGCACCTTCTCGCTGCCCTTCGCGCTGGCGCTCAACGTGCAGATCAACGGCCAGGATTTCATCGCGCCGATGGTGGTGGAGGAGCCTTCCGTGGTCGCGGCCGCCAGCAACGCTGCCCGCATGGTGCGCGACGGTGGCGGCTTCACCGCTGATGCGGACGAGCCGATCATGATTGCGCAGGTGCAGCTCGACGAGGTGCCCGATAGCGTGCGCGCCTGCACGCGCTTGCGGCAGCACGCTGGTGAGCTGGTGTCGCTCGGCAACGACGCGGTGCCCGGGCTGGTGCAGCGAGGCGGCGGCGTGCGCGGCATCGAAGCGCGCGATCTTGGTGAGGGCATGGTGGTTCTGCACCTCTTCGTGGATTGCCGCGACGCGATGGGCGCGAATCTCGTGAACACCGTGGCGGAAGCAGTGTCCGATCGCGTTCAGGCGCTCACCAGCGGCCGCATGGGCTTGCGCATTCTGTCGAACCTCTGCGATCGCCGCAAAGTGCGCGTGACCTGTCGCGTGCCGGTGCATGCGCTGGCTGCTGATGACTTCGCGGGCGAAGAGGTGCGGGATGGCGTGGTGCGAGCCTCGCGCTTCGCCGAGCGCGATCCCTACCGCGCGACCACGCACAACAAGGGTCTGATGAACGGCCTCGACGCGGTCGTGATCGCCACCGGCAACGACTGGCGCGCCGTGGAAGCCGGCGCGCATGCGTTCGCAGCTCGCAGCGGCAAGTACAGCCCGCTTTGTATTTGGCGTGAAGACGAAGGCGACCTGATCGGCTCGCTGGAGATTCCACTTTCGCTAGGCACGGTGGGTGGCCCGGCGCGCGTGCACCAGGCGGCTCGCATGGGCTTGCGCGTGGTGGATGCGAGCTCGGCGACCGAGCTGGCGATGGTTGCGGCAGCCGTAGGCATGGCCAGCAACCTGGCAGCGCTGCGCGCGCTGGCGACCGAGGGGATTCAGCGCGGTCACATGGCGCTGCATGCGCGTTCGGTCGCGATCGCGGCCGGAGCAGCCGGCGCGGATGTCGAACGTGTCGCACACCGCATCCACGCGCAGGGCACGATTAGCCTGGATGGCGCTCGCCGGGCGCTCGACGAGCTCTTGCGCATGCAGAACAGCATCGCACCTCTGCCCCTGGAGTAAGGTCGACGCTTCGGACCCCGCCAGGGGTCCGAGGTCTCGCACCGACACGCGCCGCATCGACGACGAAACGCGACGAAGCGCGAGCTGGCGGTGTAGTCTGAAGGTTCCCCTTGGCCTTCGATGAGTCTCGCCCTTCGACTTCTGCGCGCGCTCTACGTCGCGGCCCGAATCTTCGCGAGCTACGCGCTGCAGGGTGCGCTCGAAGGGTTGCTGGGCCGTAAGCTTCCCGGCGACGAGGGGCAGGTACGACACAAGTTACCCGCCTGGCTGAAGCTGCGCGCGCAGACCATCCACGAGCGCAACGCTGACCGCTTGCTGGGCGCCATCCTGAGCTTGCAGGGCGTGTACGTGAAGCTCGGTCAGGTCCTCTCCATCATGGGCGGGCTGCTGCCCGCGGCGTTTC
>JADGRG010000056.1 GCA_017881145.1 Sandaracinaceae bacterium
CGAACTTGGGGTTTTTGAGGAAGTTCAGCAGCAGCTCGAGGTTGCAGTTGCCTGCGCCCCGCCCGATACCGTTGATGGTGGCGTCGAGCAGATTGACGCCGTCGATGATCACCTGCTGCGTGTTGGAGAACGCCAGCTGCTGGTTGTTGTGGCCGTGGAAGCCCAGGGGCTTGTTCGGCGCGTACTTGCGATAGAGGTTGACGTAGGCCGTGATCTGCTCGGAGTAGAACGCTCCGTAGCTGTCCACGAGGTAGAGATAGTCGAGCTCCTTGACCTCGTTGACCTCCGCCAGCGCAGCCACCAAATCACTCTCGATCGCCGCCGAGGGCGCCATGATGTTGAGCGTGGTCTCGTAGCCGAGATCCTTGGTGCGGCGCACCAGGTCGGCGCCCTTGTCCACGTCTGCGACGTAACAGGCGACACGGATCATGTCGAAGGGCGACTTATCGACAGGCTTGAGCGCAGAGACATCGACGCGCCCCACATCCAGCATCACCGCGATGCCCGGGCGGTACGGACCATCGTGGCAGTCCAGCACTCGCTTGACGTCGTCTTCCTTGCAGAAGTTCCACTTGCCCCACTTATCACGCGGATACTGATCGCTCTCGCTCAGCATCTTGCCGATCTCGAAGTAGTCGATCCCGGCGCGACACGCCGCCACGTAGCAAGCGTTCACGAACTCGTCGGTGAACTGGTAGTTGTTGATCAGTCCGCCGTCGCGGATGGTGCAGTCCAGGACTTTGATCTCTTTGCGGTACATCAGGGGCTCCTTCGAGGAAACACTGGTTAGCAGGCCTTGCGTCCCAGGAAAAGTCCGGCCGGGCCATCCGCCGCTCCAAAGCACGATTTTTCGCCGTTGGCGCCTCCGCTGGGCTGCGTCGATGGCAGACTCGGCGCTGCTTCTGCAGGACCAGCTGGGGCCCCTCTGGCAACGCTGCCGGCCACGCGCATGAGTCGCGTTGCCGAACCATCGACCCAGCTGACCGCATGAAGCGAGCACCCATCGACGCCCCCTCCGCCCTGCATGCGCATCCTCCACACCAGCGACTGGCATCTCGGCCGGACCTTCGGTCCGATCTCGCTCGCCGACGACCAAACCGCCTTCCTCGAATGGTTGGTGGCGCAGTGCAGCGAGCTGAAGGTCGACTTGGTGGTGATAGCTGGCGACATCTACGACCGAGCCATCATGCCGACGGAGTCGGTCGAGCTCTTCGTCGCCACCCTCCGAAGCATCCGCGCCACGGGTGCCTTGGTCGCAGCGATCACCGGCAACCACGACGGCGCCCTGCGAGTCGCTTCCTACGACGACCTGCTGGACCAGAGCGGCATCTACCTGCGCGGCGGCTTCTCGCATATCGGTGAGGTGATCACGCTCGCGTTCCCGGACGCGCCGCTCGACGTGGTGCTGCTACCTTTTCTCGATCCGCAGGCCGCACCCGATGCCTTCGCCGACGCCACCGTCACGGCCGATGATGATGCAGTCAACCGGCGGGTGCGCCGCTCACACCAATCGGTGTTGAGGGCGGCTACGGATGCGGCGCGCACCAAGCTCAAGAACCGTTCGCTCGCCGTCGCCCACGCTTTCATCACAGGAAGCCAGCAGAGCGAGTCCGAACGGCAACTCAACGTCGGCGGTACGGCCAACGTCGATGCCACGGTGTTCGCGGGATTTTCCTACACGGCGCTCGGCCACCTGCATCGGCCGCAGCAGGTCACGGACACCATCCGCTATTCGGGCACGCCCCTCGCCTACTCATTCTCGGAGGAGCACGAAAAGAGCATCACCATCGTCGAGATGGCGCCCGATGGCGTCTGCCGCATCGAAGAAAAGCTCGTTCCCCTCGGTCGCACGGTGCGCACGGTCACCGGCACCATGGCCGAGCTGCTGGCAAAGCCCGCCGACACCCAATCGTTCGTGCGAGCCATCGTCACCGACCGCGACACGGTGCTCGATGCGAAAGCCAAGCTGTCGACGGCGTTTCCGCATCTGGTCGAGGTGAAGCTCCAACCCGAGGGCGTCGACCCCACTCTCGTCGGCGGCGCATCGTCTGCGGTGCGCGAGATGCAGCCGCTCGACGCCACGCGTCGCTTCTGGCACGAGGCCGAGGGCAGCGATCCTGACGACGCTACCGCTGCGCTGCTGGCCACGGTGGTCGCAGATGCGGTGAAAGCGGTCACGGTATGAAACCATTGCGAATCGAGATGCAGGCGTTCGGGTCGTACCCGAAGCAGGAGATGGTCGACTTCACGCTGCTCGCTCAGCGTGGCCTCTTCCTGGTCACCGGAGATACCGGCACCGGCAAGACCACCATCTTCGACGCGATGTGTTACGCGATCTATGGAGAGATGCCGAGCAAGCACGGCAAGGATGTCCGCTCCCACCACGCTTCCGCCGACACGCCGACCTATGTGGTGTTCGAGTTCGAGGTCGATGGCAAGCGCTATTCGGCGCGACGCGAACCCGAGCAGGACCGCGCTGCGAAGCGTGGCGGCGGCGTCACCACCGACAAGGCGAAGGCACAGCTCGACCGTCTCGACGACAAGCAGAGCCTCGCGACAAAAGCCGCCGAAGTCACTCGGCTCTGCACCGAGCTGATCGGCTTGGAGGCCGAAGAATTCAAGAAGGTCATCCTGCTCCCGCAGGGTGAGGTCGCGAAGTTTCTCGTGGCCGGCTCGAAGGATCGCGAGGAGCTGCTCGGCCAACTCTTTGGCGGCCGGGTGTTCGACGAGGTCGTCGAAGACCTGAAGACGCGCGAGAAGAAGCTCGCCATGCAGGTCGCCGGCATCAACAACGACATCGAATATGCGCTCACCACTGCCCGCACGCAGGCGGTTCGTCTGTGCGCGGTGGTCGGCATCGCTGTGCGGCAGGACATCGGTAGCGCGGACGCTTCGACAGTGCGCGGCGCACTCGCTGGCATGGACGACGCGCTGGCCGAGCTCGTGCAGAAGGCCAGCACGGCCACCGCCGAGTTGCAGACGGCGAGCGCCGCCTTCGAAAAGGCGAAAGCCGAGACCACTCGCTTCGATCAGGTTGGCATCCTGCGTGCTGGTCTCGCCGAGCTCCGGTCGCGCCAGGCAGATGTCGATGCCCGTGAGCAGCAAGCGAGGGCATCGCAGAACGCTCGGCCGGTGGTCAGCGCAGCCGCTGCGCTCGCATCAGCCGAGCGCAAGCACTGCAGCGCTGCCGAGACGCTGGCCAGATGCCAGGCCGCGATCACCACGGCGTTGCGCCCGCAGAACGCAGCGCCTGATGTCTCATCCGAAGCAAGCGTCACGCAGGCGGTGCACGAGCTGCGCTCCGAGATCACGCGTCAGCGAAACCTCCTCCGCGCACACACGACGGCAGGCTCCCGCGCGCAGTCTGCGACGGAGTTGCTCGCAAAGCTACGCACCGCCAAGGCCGAATCAGAAGCGAAGCTGGCGAAGCTCCGGACGACGATTGGTAGCATCGACGAGGAGCTGCCGACGGTGAGCGCAGCAGCCGTCGCGACCGATCCACTGCGAGAGCAGATCGAGCGCGTTCAGGCGGTCCGTTCGGAACGCGCAGCCCTCAACGCGCTGCTTGGCGCTCTAGAGAAGGCGGCCAGCCAGGCCGTCGCCGCCTCGCAGCACTACGACCGGGTCCTGCAGCGCTTCATCGCCACCGCCGCTCCTCGGCTCGCGGCCGAGCTGAAGCCGGGCGCGCACTGCGCAGTGTGTGGCTCAACAGAGCATCCGCAGCCTGCGCTCGCGGCCACACACGAGGTCGTCTCCTTC
>JADGRG010000057.1 GCA_017881145.1 Sandaracinaceae bacterium
CCGGCTCTGCCGACGCCCACGGTCGAAGCGAATGATCTCACGTTTCCGAAGAGCCTGACCGAAGAAGAAGATCGTCCCGAGGTGATCGCCGCCCTCGAAGCAGCCGCGCGCGAAGAAGCGAGTCTTGCCGCCAAGGGCGCTGTCGAAGCAGCCCCGAGCGCGCCCGCACCAAGAGCGCCGTTCGCGCAGGCAGCTGAAAAGCCGGCGCCGCCATTGGCTGCAAAGCCAGCCGACAAACCCGCGCACGTCAGCGACGACGCCGATGACGAGATCGAGCCCAGCGCCAAAGCCAAGCCGGTCGCGATGCAACGCCCGCAGGCGCGCACTGAGACCGCCCTGCCCGCATCCGTGGCCGCTGGCTCCGCCGGCCGCAAGCTTGCGAAGGACGCCAAGCACGACCAGCTCGTGGCAGCGGCATTGCCTTCCGAGCAAGCCCACGAGCGCGCCGCGCACGGCGAAGACGGCGAATACACGCTGCAAGTGATCAGCTACGACGCGCCCGCCCCTGCCCAGTCCTTCGCGAGCGCACTGCGGTCCAAAGGCCACGAAGCCTTCGTGATGTCGGCCGACGTCCCCGAGCGCGGCCGCTACTACCGCGTGCGCATCGGACCCTTCGCGTCGCGCGAGCGCGCTGAAGTCTATCGCCACAAGTTCGAAGACCAAGAACACATGAACATCATCGTGGTGAAGCATTCGAAGGACGAAGCCGGGCACTAGTGTCGCACCCGCCGATTGGCTCCGACTCTCGAGGTAGGCTGCGTTGCTGGCGTGCGAGTGCCGTGGCAGGATCGCGCTGTGTCCATCCCGGCCCCGAAACCCTCGCCCTACCAGCAGCTTCTAGCGCTGCCGGAGAACATGATCGGCGAGATCATCGACGGCCAGCTCTACGCGCAGCCACGCCCCGCGACCCTGCACAGCCAGGCCGCATCGGTGCTGGGCGAGGAGCTTGGGCCACCATTCAAGCGTGGGAAGGGTGGTCCCGGGGGTTGGATGATTCTCTACGAGCCCGAGATCCGGCTCGGCTCCCGCCCTGACGTGCTGGTGCCCGACCTCGCGGGCTGGCGCCGCGAGCGCATGCCAGAGCTGCCAGACGCTCCGCACCTCACGCTCTCACCGGACTGGGTGTGCGAAGTGCTCTCGCCCTCCACGCGCAAGCTCGACCGCACCAAGAAGCTGACCATCTATCGACGCGAACGCGTGGGCCACGTTTGGATCATCGATCCACTTGATCGCACGCTCGAAGTGTTTCGCTTGTCAGGCGACCTCTACGCTCTCGCGGCAGCCTTCTCGGAAGAGGACGAGCGCGTTCGCGCCGAGCCCTTCGATGCGATCGAGCTGCACCTCGCCGCGCTCTGGCAGCGGTAGGCGGCGAGCTGCGCGGCGAGCCGGGGGGCGAGGCGACCGTATCACCGAGTCCGCCGCCAGAGCGGTCACGCGCGGAGCGGCAGTTTCTGGGCGCATCCCTTCCCGCGACTCAGCCAGAAGAGCAGACTCGCCTGCAACAACGGGTGCGGGGGAATAGAGCTCATGAAGAGATCGATGCCACTTTGCTTCCTCGTATGCGTCCTAGCGCTAGCAGGCGCGGGTTGCACGACCGCCAAGACGCACCAGCAACAACCGCGTGATGCTGCAGTGAGCGACGCCGCTCTCCGCGACGCAGGTGGACACCCGCCGCCGACGGACGCAGGACACCACGATGCCGCAGACACGGGCTCGCTAGCGGCGATCTGTGTGGACACCCGCAGCAAGTGGTCTGCGCTCGTCGATGCGCACAACCAGTGCGACAGCGCTGGAGATTGCGACCAGGTTGATGACTGGAGTGTCAATCATTGCGCTTGTATCGCGGGAATCCAGGCAACGTTTCGCCGCGATGCGCGGGCCATCCTCGACGACTTCCGCGCCCAGGTCAGTGCCCAGTGCCGGCCCGGCATCCCCCGCCTGGCATGGCCCGGCGAAGCTTGCGACGTGGCGCCCATGAGGAACCTGCGATGCGAAAACCATGTCTGCACGGCCGACGGGGATTCGTGCGGCAGGTTCAACGGTGACAGCGGAATGAGATCCGGTGACGGCGGCTGAACCGGAGCACTCGCTGTAACGACGCCCGGCGCTGAGCGTCAGGCAACTCCGTTCGCCGGCCTGCCTCCCGCTCCCGTATACTCGGGAGCGATGGACGAAGCCACGTTCCACGATCTCCTGCAGCGTGGGTCCCGCTACCGGGCCAGCGACGCTCTCTTCAAGGTCGGACAACCACCGGCGTTTCGGGTCGCCGGCAGCCTGCACTACCTGCAAGGTGAGCGGCTGCGCGCCGAGCACACGCTGGCGCTGGCGGAGATCGTGCTGCGCCAATCACGCTTCCGCGGCGACGTGCAGGACCTCTTCGAATACGACACAGCCTACGCAGTCCCCGGCATCGGTCGCTATCGCGTCAACGTGTATCGGCAGCGCGGCACCTTTGCGCTAGCCCTGCGTAACATTCCGTTGCAGATTCCGAGCTTCGAGGACCTGCGCCTGCCGCCCAGCGCGCAGCTCTTCGCCGAGCTCGAGCGTGGCCTGGTACTGGTGGTCGGCGCTGCCGGCAACGGCAAATCGTCCACGCTGGCGGCGATGGTCGGCCACATCAACAACACGCGGCGCTCGCACGTCGTGACCATCGAGGACCCGATCGAGTTTCTGCACCAAGATCAGCTCGCGACCATCTCGCAGCGCGAGATCGGCCTCGACACACCGGATTTCAGCAGAGCGCTGCGCGCTGCCTTGCGCCAGGACCCCGACGTGATCCTGCTCGGCGAGATCCGCGACGAGGACACCATGGACACGGCGCTGAAGGCAGCCGAGACCGGACACCTCGTGCTCTCCACGCTGCACACCGCAGACGTGGCGCGCACCATCGGCCGCATCCTGGCTCTGACCAAGTCCCAAGACGCTGGCGAGACGCGCGAACGCTTGGCAGACAATCTCAAGGGCGTGCTGGCGCAACGCCTCTTGCCCACACCCGACGGCGAGAACCGCACGCTCGCCAGCGAAGTGCTGGTGGTCACGGGCACTGCACGCGAATCGATTCGCAAGCCCGACAAGAACCTGGCTCTCAAAGAAGTGATGGAACGCGGCGTCCACCCATATGGGATGCACACCTTCGAGATGAGCCTGCGAAAGCTGGTGGCCGACGGCAGCATCACGGTCGAGGTCGCGCGCCAAGCGATGGACTAGCGAGAGCCCTGATCGGCTGCGTACCGACATCGATGTGTGACGTTCCGCTGACCGACCGTGGCAGTTGCGGTTGCCGACCCCCGTCTATCCGCCAGCCGCTCCCACGCGGCAGGCTACCCGCTCCCAAAGGTGGGCTACCAACCGTTGTTCGCAGATATCTTGCTCAACTTGGTACCGGAGCCGCGTTTATGCTGCCTATGCGGCTGATGTCTCAGCGTATCAGCACGCGGAAGCCGGCCTGTGCGAAGTGCTTGTCCGGTGTCGCGGCTTCTCTGCAGCGCTGATCGGTCATGATCTCCATGCTGATGCAGTCGGTGAGGCTCCACGCCTTGTCGAGGTGCGTTCCGTATCGGGCCTCCGAACGCGCCAGCAACTTCGGCTCGATCGGCACTACGGTCCAGCCGCGCGCCGCGCGTATCTCTTGTACCGCGGCGTGCACGGCGCCTCGCAACGCGCTGCGCGCGAAGAAATTCGCAAGCTCGATCAACACCGCGTCGCTGGTGACGAAGGTGCGGTGATTCTTTTCCCAGCGCATCGCCAGAGCCAAGGCCTGCTCGTGCAGACTGTCACGGCGATTGAGCAGCGCAACGAAGTAGCCCGTGTCGGCAAAGATCGGCGCGTCAGACATCGCCCGCGCCGTAGAGATAGTCATCGACGCCGGTGCTGCCGTCGATGCGCTCGTCCTCGCCGCTGGTCTGCGCGAGCTGCACTAGCAGTGCGGCTCCGCTCGGTGGATCGCCACCATCGCCGCCAAGCGCATCGATGTTCTTCACGATGCGATGGATCTTCACTTCGACGGTTGTCCCCGGCGTGATGTGAACGACGTCCGACGGCACGGAGAACTCGTTGTCGAACGTGAGCTGCGCCCAGTGGTGGTTCCATCGGCCGCCGCCATCAGGCCGAATGGAATACAGAATCAAGTGGTTATCCGCCTGCCGCAGCAGCCGAAGCTGCCGCTGCACATCGGCCGGAATGGCGATCAGCCGGTTCTTGGTCCTATGAACCGTCGCATCGAATCTAGCGAGCACATACGCGAGATGATTTGCCATGCAACGACCATGGCGCGGCGCGACCGACTTGTCCAGCAGTCGCGTTGACTGGACATCACCGACGGCGGCCGATGGCGTCCTGTGCGGAAAGTCGATCGTCGGAAAATCGCGGTGGCTGCGAGGGTCTTGGCTACTTGGACAAGCCTGGTTGGTCGTCGCGCGCTTTCATCCTGTTGGCAACCTATTTCGAGCACTTCGGCGCCAGACGCCAAGGTGATGCGTAGCGCATCAGCTCTTGCATCTTGATGCGGATCGGTCTACATTGCCCTGATGCGAACGACGGTAGATCTCGACCCCAGCATTTTGGACCGAGCAAAACGCTTGGCGCTCAGCGAAGGGAAAACCCTGGGTGCCGTGTTGAGCGAAGCGCTCGGGGCGTACCTGGGGAAGCGCAAGCAGGTGGCGAAGGATCCTCCTTTCGAGCTCCTCGTGCGCGGAAACCCGCGCGGCCGCTTTCCTTCTCCAGCCGACATGAGCGCAGTCGAGGAAGATGAAGAACTAGCGGCGTTGCGCATTCCAGGAACCAAGCGCCGTGCTGCTCCCTGACGTCAACATTCTCATCTACGCACACCGCTCGGAATCTCCGGAACACGAGCGCTATGCGCGGTGGATCCGCGACGTTGCGACCGGTGCGGAGCCGTTTGGTCTTTCTGAGCTGGGTGCGAGCGCATTCGTGCGCATCGTGACGAATCCCAAGGTGTGGGATGAACCGACCAGCATCGAGGATGCGCTGGAGTTCATCGAGAGACTACGCAGCCGATCGAACGCGAGGCCTCTCACCCACGGCGCCGCAAGCTGGAGCGTCTTCGCGCGGCTGTGCCGTGAAGCGAAGGCGCGCGGCAAGCTCGTCGCGGATGCTTACCATGCGGCTCTAGCACTGGAGCACGGTTGCGAGCTCGTCACCGCGGACGGCGACTTCGCTCGCTTTGCCGGCCTCCGGTACCGTCACCCGCTCAGATGAGGAGCGCTCTGCCCCACCTGCACGGTGTTACCGAGCTGCGATAGCACCGCCTTCCGTCAACGTGGTACCGGAGCCGAGTTCATGCTGCCTACGCGCTGATCAGCCGGCAGGTGTCTGCGTCGCGCGGACGGGGACCGGATGCACGGCTGCCTTCTGTTGGGCGCGGCGCAGGCGCTCGGGCGCTGCGACCAGGTACTCGCGTAAGGCTTCACGCGCCAAGAAGCTGCTCTTGATGCGCCACTTCGGCGTGTTCACGATCAAAGCTGCGAGCGCGATGGTCGGCTTGTCCGCAGGCGCGAAGCCCACCCACCAACTGTACGCGCGATACGGGCTCTCAGCGCTCAGTGAGCCCGTCTTGCCGGCGACCGCGATGTCGGGCAGAAACGCGCGACCACGCTCGTCGAAGAACGCGCCGTGCGCCGTGCCCGAGCTCACGGTGCGCAACATCATGGCGCCCACACTCTGCGCAGTGGCTTTCGTAACGACCGTCCCCAGGTTCTCGGCCCGAAAGCTCTGCACCAGCTTGCCGTTGGCATCGAGGGCACGCTCGACGATGGCAGGCTTCGGCATAACGCCAGCGTTAGCGATGGTCGCAGCGATCAGGGCCGCATGCAGCGGGGACATATGCGTGTGCCAGAAACCCGCCGCTGCGCGAGCAAACTCCAGACGCTGGTCGGGGATCTCGACGGCGCTCGGACCCATCGCGAGGTCGAAGGCTAGCGTCTGCCCGAAGCCGAAGGCGCGCGCGTAACGGCGCAGCGTGGCTGCGTCGAGGTGCTTGTCAGCCAGCTTCGCGAAGACGCTATTGATCGAGCCGCCCAGCGCCTGGGAGAGCGTGGCGCAGGCGCGGTCGCGTCGCACATCATCGACCAGGTCGGAGGCCAAGAGCCTCGAGAAGCCGCCCGCATAACAGACGCGCTCATCTGCGGCGATGCCGGCATCGATCAGCGCCGAGGCGGTGATCACCTTGAACACGGAGGCCGCCGGCGGCGTTGCGTCGCGCGCCAGATCTCCCGCCTCGGGATTGGCCGTGGAGTGGCTCGCGTACGCCAGGACTTTGCCGGTCTGCGGATCGAGCGCGACGAGCGCTCCGTAAGGCACGGCCGCATCCGCCAGGATCTTCTCGACACGTTGCTGCAGGCCCGGGTCGAGCGTCAGCTCGGCGTGACCGCCAGCGTCCAGCGGTGAGACCAGGCGACCATCCTGCAACGAGTGAACCAGCGGATTGAGACCGCTCAAGGGCGCACGCGGGGCCACGCGCGGTGCAAGTGCGACGCTCTTGCGCACCAGCTCGGTACGCGGCACTTGCTTGGCGTTCTGGTCGTCGGCGGACGCTAGCGCGATCACACTTCCGACCAACGCGGTCGCAAGCACGCCGGACGAAAGCACGCGGGACGACACACCCAACATGCCCCGACCCTAGCCACGTGCGATGTCTCGGTCAAAATTTGATCAAGCGGCAACGGTTACCAGGCCAGGTCGTGCCGAGACCAGCAGCAGACGCGGCAGAGGAGGTCCGGTGCAGCGCGCGTGTGCAAAGCGCCTATCGACGCTCGCGAGCGAAGGTGTAGGCTCTGCGCATGAACGACTCACCCATCACAGTCGACTACGCATTGGCCATGGCGGAGGGCGTGGGGCCGCTCGGCGGTCTGCGCGACGAAGAGCTGGATGCGGAACGCCCGGCGTTCGAGCGCGCGGCCAAGCACGTGGCAGCCCAAACCAGCGACGGCACGCTCGGCTTCTGGAACCTGCCCGCCGACACGGAGCAGCTCCGACAGGTCCGTGACGTGCGACTGGCGCTGCCCGAGCGCCTGCACGATGTGTTGGTGCTGGGCATCGGTGGCTCGTCGCTCGGCGGTCGCGCCATCTACCAAGCGTTGTCGGGGCCTCTGGAGCTGGTCGGTATCGGCAAACGCACGCATCCGCGTCTGCATTTTCCGGATAACGCCGATCCCTGGATGCTCGCGGCGCTGCTCGATGTGCTCACGCCCGCGGCCACTGTAGTGCTGGTCGTCTCCAAGTCCGGTGGCACGATCGAGACCGCGGCTCAGCTCCTAGTGCTCAAGCACTGGCTGCAGAGCGCACTGCCGGAGAGCGAAGTGCAGAAGCGCATCGTCGCCATCACCGATCCCAAGCAGGGCTCGCTGCGCGAAGAGGCGGTCGCGCAAGGCTGGCCCACGCTGAGCGTGCCGTCCAACGTGGGTGGTCGGTTCTCGCTCCTCTCCCCGGTGGGTCTACTGCCGGCGCTGCTTGCTGGCGCGGACATCGACGACCTGCTGCAAGGCGCGCACGCCATGGCGCAACGCTGCACCGTGACCGAGCTGCGCAACAATCCCGCCGGAGTGCTCGCCGCAGTGCACGTGCTGCAGCATCGCCTGCGCGGACGCGCGATCAACGTGATGATGCCCTACTGCGATCAGCTACGGCCGTTTGCAGCTTGGTATGTGCAGCTCTGGGCTGAAAGCCTCGGTAAGCGTGTCAACCGCGCTGGCGAGGTGGTCGAGCAAGGCCCGACGCCAATAGCTGCAGTCGGCGCAACCGACCAGCATGCGCAGATGCAGCTCTTCATGGAGGGCCCGCGCGACAAGGTCGTCACCTTCGTGCGTGTCCAGACCCCGAGCCGCGACCTGGTCATCCCCGAATCGAAGGGCGCAGCAGCCTACCTCGGAGGCACCACCTTGCATGCGCTGCTCGAAGCCGAGCGCGAAGGCACGACCGAAGCGCTGGCCATGGACGGCCGCCCCAGTCTGACGGTCTCGCTGCCGCGGCTCGACGCCTGGCATCTCGGTGCGCTCTTCTTCCTCTACGAAGCTGCCACCGCATTCGCCGGCGAGCTCTACGGCATCAATGCCTTCGACCAACCGGGCGTCGAGCTCGGCAAGCGCCTGGCCTACGGCCTGCTCGGGCGCGAAGGTTTCGAGCGCACGGCGCAGGAGATCCGCACCCGCGAGGCCAAGCGCCCCAAGCGCTACACGGTCCGCTGATGCCAGAGGCCGGAATAGGCGCAGAGAAGCATCGCTTCAGAGGTAGGCGCGCAGGCCGCGGCGCTGGCGCGTATCGCTAACCAGGCGTTGCACCTGCGAGCGCACCCGCTCGTTGAGCTCGCCGACCAGGATCTCATCGCCGGCCGAACCCTCGTCATATTGCGCGAGGTCGGTGACCGGCTCGCCGATCGCAATGCGCCAGCGGCTAGGCAAAGGCGCTAGGCCCAGCGGCCCGAGCCACGGGAAGGTCGGCGTCACCGGCATATAGGACATGCCGAGCGCCTTCGAGAACGCCTTCACCTTGTAGAGGAGCGGATAGGTTTCCTCGGCGCCGATCACTGCCACCGGAATCACGGGCGTAGCGGTGCGCAGCGCCAGCTTGATGTAGCCACCACGGCCGAAGCGCTGCAGCCGATAGCGGTCGGAATAGCGTTTGGCGCTGCCCTTCTGCCCTTCGGGAAACACCGCGACCAACTCTTCGGCGCGCAGCAGGCGCTCCGCGTTCTCCTGACAAGCGCGCACCGCACCGATGCGGTTGATGAACGCCCCCAGAAATGGTGCGTGGAACACCGAATCCTCGACCAGAAAGCGTAGCGCTCGGTGCGCCGGATGATGCTGACGCAGCGCGGTGCGCAGCATGACGCTGTCCCAGGGCAACGACCCGCCGTGATTGCAGACCAAGAGCGCCCTACCCTGGCTGGGGATATGCTCGATGCCCTCGATCTCGGCGCGGAAGTACTTGTTGCACATCAGCTCCAAGAAAGGCCGCACGCGCTCTTCGTAGGTGGTGTCGAGGCCGAAATCATCGACCTGCTGCGAGCGGTGTCGCAAACCCATCTGGCCCAGCTGACGCAGGTAGTAGTCAAGTGAAAGGTAGCTCGCGCCCGGCTGCGCTCCAGCCTTTTGCTGCTCAGCTGACACGCTCTCGTCGGAGAGCAAGCGGCTCGCGAGATACGACATCGCCTCGGCCGCGCGCTTGCGTGCAGCGGCATCGCCGTCGACGCTCTGGACGTCGCCGAGCAGAGCATCGAGATCGCGCTCGACCTCCTGCATCTCGGCTTGTGCTCCGTCGCTCGGCGTTTCGTCACTCTGTGCGATCGGCGGCATGGCGACGCTAGCACCAGTCGGAGCTGGCGGTGGCGGTGCATGCCCGGCCCGTGCCTTGGCGCGAACCGCGACAGTCGCCGCCGCCTTGCGGGTGCTCGCACGCTTCGTAGCAGGCGTCGGACTCTGCGCAGGCACCCCCGTCGCCTCGGCGGTCGGCGGGGTCTTCGGCGCCTCGACCTTCGCTACCGGCTCCGCACCGGGACGCCTCGCCGAAGGTCGCTTGCGCCGTCCAGCATCGCTCGTGTCGGACTCACTCATGGTTTCCCCTCTGGGCAACGCTCGCTGCCGCTGACGGCGGCGGCGCTCATGTCACGGCGCTCAAGAGCTTGGCCTCGCGCAACTGCAGCGCGCCCTGAAAATCGAGCACGGCATCGCGCGTGCTGAACGCTGGCCGGAAACCAAGCACCGTGCGCGCTTTGGTCCCATCGGCCACGCAGAGATGCCGCAAGAGGGCCATGAAAGGCGGCGGCGCCTCGCTCAGTTGCGCGACCCACATCAGGCCGCTGACCCGCCGGAGCACTCCGTAGGGCAGCGGGATCGCCAGCCTGCCGGCCAGCTTGATCACGGTGGAGATGGGCAGCACGCCTTCGCTCGCAATGTTGAACACGCCGCTTTCGCGCCGCTCGACTGCAAGCTTGAGCGCTGCCAGTGCATCCACTTCGTGAACGAACTGCACCAGCGGATCGTAGCCAAGCACGGTGGGTACGATCCGGCGCGAGAGCCAGCGCGAGAGATAGTTGCGAGCCGTGGGACCGAGCAATCCAGCCATGCGCAGCACGGTGACCGAGCTCTGCGGATGTTGCTCCGCGAACTTTGCCACTTGCTCTTCGACGTCGATCTTGTCGGCGACGAAGTGCGCGCCTTGCAGCCCGCGCGTCGGTCGGTCTTCACGCAAGAAGTTCGGGTTGTCGGCAGCAGCGCCGTAGACCAGCGCCGAGCTCGTCACCACCAGGCGATCGAGCTTGTGTTTGTGGCAGGCGCGCAGCACGTGCATCGTTCCCACGCTCTCCAGCTCGTGGCCCCAAGCGGTGGCCTGAGTCGGGCTTTCGAGAAACGCCAGATGCACGAAGGTATCGACGGTCTCGGCCTGCAGGATCTCCGCTAGACGCGAATCGACCCCGGACTGCGTGAGATCGACTTCGTAGAAGCTGGTCTTGGGCCCGAGCGTCTGCGGCTGCTTCAGGTCGAGGAACACGATCCGCGTCACGCCTTCAGCCTCTCCCAGAAGACCGATCAAGTTGCGGCCGAGGAAAGTGTTGGCTCCGGTCACGGCGATGCAACGCCCACGAGGCTTGGAACGGGCCATTCCCGCGTGCTTCGCTTCGGCGAGGCTCTGCTCGCTTCCGGGTCGCTCTTCAGTCTTTGCGGCGCTCATCCTGTCCCCAAACGCGTGAGGCCCGAGAGAGTAGGTTTGCTCCGCTTCCTGGTCAACGAACCCGTCGACCTGATGCGCAGCACGAGACCGTCGTGCCGCACCGTCCGGCGCCGCGCGCGCGATGTAAGCGAGCAGATCACATTCCCCGGCACCCAGCGCGCTGGAGCATCAACCAAGG
>JADGRG010000628.1 GCA_017881145.1 Sandaracinaceae bacterium
ACGTGCTCGTCGAAAAACTGCTGAAGGTGGCGCTGCTCGGTTCGAGCTGGGTCATGTATCTCTTGCTCGTGCTCTCGGTGTTTTCGATCGCAACCATGATCGAGCGCTGGGTATTCTTTCGCCGACGCAGCGACGACATCGACGAGCTCGGAGAGAAGCTGATCGAGTTGCTGGAGAAGAATGACCGCGAAGGCGCCGCAGCGCTCTTGAAGAAGAGCCGATCGATCGAAGCGGCCGTGCTTTCGCCAGCGCTGCGTTATCTGGACGGCGGAGCGGAGGCCATTTCCGACGCCATCGAGAGCCAGATGATCCGTGAGCGGCGGGACATGGAGCGCGGTTCGACCCTGCTCGGCACGCTCGGCAACAATGCTCCTTTCATCGGCCTCTTCGGCACGGTCATCGGCGTGATCATCGCGTTTCGGCAGCTCGGCGAGAGCCAGGGCGCATCCTCGATGGGCGCTGTCATGGGAGGCATCGCAGAAGCCCTGGTCGCCACGGGCGTCGGGCTCTTCGTCGCCATCCCCGCTGTGGTTGCTTACAACATCATCCAGAAGGCGATCACCAATATCGAAGACAACGTCGCTTCGATTGCCAAGGAGCTGACTGCCTTCATCAAGGGCTGTCAGGGCCAATCCGGGCTACTTTCCGGCCGTTCGCACACGGAGCCTTCCGCCGTGCACTCCGACGGCTCTGGCGCGCGCGAACTTGCAGCGGGCGGAACCAACTGAAGTGGCGAGCGAGGAGAGCGGAACATGGCAGCATCGTTAGGTGGCAGAGGCGGGGGTCGGCGGGGCGGCATCGTCGGCATCAACGTGACCCCGATGGTCGACGTGGTGCTGGTGCTCCTCGTCATCATGATGGTCTCCGCCATCTACATTGTGTCCCAGAGCTTGAAGGTGGAACTCCCGAAGACGGCGTCGTCGGATGAGCCAGCCAACACGCCGCTAGCCGTGTCGATCACCAAGGATGGCGTCTATCTCTGGAACCAGAAGCCCATTCAGGAGAGCCTGCTTCGCGCAGAATTCAAGAAGGGCAAGGCAGCGAACAAGGACGCCAGCCTGGTGCTCAGCGCCGATCGCGAGGCATTCCACGGCGACGTGGTGCACGTGATCGACATGGCGAAGGTCGAAGGCATCACGAAGTTCGCGATCACGGTCGATCGGTCGAAGTGAGGACAGGACCGTGGCTCGACGCAAGAAGAAGAGACTTTCGACGATCTACATAGTGAGCCTCGCCGCGCATCTGGCCATCGGCGCGGTGCTCGCTTTGATCCCGCAGCAGAAGCTGCGTGAGGTGGTGGCCATCGCCCTGAACGAAGCGCCTCCTAAGGACGAGAAGAAGCCTGAGCCGCCGAAACCTGCGGAACATCCGGCTGAACGTCCAGCGCGGGCGCCCACGCACGTCGCCCATTCCACGGTCGCACCGCAAGCGTCCACGGCGACCACGGCCCAGGCGCCCGCATTCACCGACCTCGGCCTGACACTCGATTCGTCAGCCAGCGGCGGCTTGGCGATGAACATCGAAGCCCCAGCACCGGTGATCGCGCGCACCCCGACCCCGATCATCGCGAAGCCCAAGGCACTGGCACCTCACAAGATCGAGACCCGCTGCTCGCAAGACGTCGTCAAAGCTCGACCGCTCACGTTGGTACGACCCGCCTATACCGACGACGCCCGTAGAGCTCGGGTGCAAGGCCGCGTCCGCATCGAGCTGGCGGTGGACGACCACGGCCAAGTCACCGTCGCGCGCGTTCTCGAAGGGCTAGGACATGGCCTCGACGAGGCTGCGCTGGAAGCGGCTCGGCACCTGCGCTTCAGCCCCGCCACACACTGCAACGAGCCCGTCGCCGCCCCCTTCGTCATTTCCATGCGATTTGTCCTCGACACATGAAACCTTACATATCTATTGCCGCCACGCTTGCGGCGGTGCTGACGAGCTGGGTAGCCACGTCGGCAGCCCAAAGTGCGCCCGCCGCCAATAGCAGCAGCGTTGCGCCCGCTCGCACGGTGGTTCCGCCGAAGCTAGTGCACTTCGTGCAAGCAGAGTATCCGGCGTCCGAGCAGGCTGGCACCGGTCCAGTCTCGGTTTTGCTGCTGATCAGCATCGACGCGGATGGCAAAGTCGCGGAGGTGAGCGTCGCTCAGTCAGGCGGCGCTGCCTTTGACGAGGCCGCGCTGACGGCGGCCAAGCTCTTTGAGTTCGAACCGGCGCAGGTGGATGGCGCCAAGGTTCCTGTCCGCATCCAATATCGTTACGACTTCGTCGTGCGCGAGGCGGCGCCTCCACCGCTGCCGACCACCGTCAACTTTGACGGCACCGTGCGCGTGCGCAAGACCGGACTCCCCCTTCCAGGGGTCGTCGTAGGCGTAGATGCAGCGAGCTCGACCACCGACCAGGCCGGCCGCTTCCATTTCACCGACCTCTCACCCGGCACGCATAGCGTGACTCTCTCCGGCACCGGATTCACTCCCACCGCCACCGAAGAGACGCTCGAAGCCGGGCAGAGCTACGACGCCAGCTACGATGTGGAGCTAGTCGCAGTGCAGGCGCGAGGAGAGCAGGTCGATTTCGAGCTAGTGATCGTGGACTCGAGCCTGAAGAAGTCGATGGCCGCGACCACGGTCTCTTCCGATCAGGGTTCACGCGTCGCCGGGACCGGCGGCGACGTCATCAAGGTGGTCGAGAACCTGCCGGGCGTGGCGCGCTCCAGCGCTGGGTCGAGCGCGCTCGTGGTGTGGGGCGCCGCCGGCACCGACACGCGCGTCTACGTGGACGACGTCCACATCCCCATGCTCTACCACGAGGGCGGTTTTCGCTCAGTGATTCATTCCGATCTGGTCCGCAGCGTCGAGCTGGAGCCAGGCGGCTATGGGGCCGCACACGGACGCGGGCTTGGGGGCCTGGTCAGTGTTGGACTGAAACCGCTGGAGGCTGACGGCTACCACGGCAGCCTCGCGCTCGACGCCATCGACGGCGCGGCGAGCCTGCGCGGGTCGGTCGGTGATCAGCTGCGCTTCGCAGGTGCCGTGCGCCGCTCGCATCTGGACTGGGTGTTGTCGCAAGTAACGTCGAAGGACGTGGGCGCCTTCGTGCCCATCCCGAAGTACTGGGACAGCCAGCTGCGGGTTGCGTGGGTTCCTAACAGTCGAGAGACACTCGAAGTCGGCTCACTCTTGTCTTCGGATCAGATCTCTCGCTCGGTCTCACAGGCCGATCCCGCCATCACGCAGCATGAGAGCAAGGCAACCGGTTTCGAGCGCACCTATCTGCGCTACGAGAAGCGCCTCGACGCTGGCGGAACCGTCACCGCAACACCCTTCTTCGGATTCGACCACTCCCGCGTCGCCAGTCTCTTCGGTGCGGTTCCTGCCGAGCTCAGCAACAACGCCACCGTGTATGGCTTACGTGCGGTGTGGAGCGGCAACCCGGAGGAGTATTTGAACGTGAGCACCGGCGTGGACGCCGAAGTGGTGCAGAGCTCGCTACGACGTGCGGGCTCGATCACTTCGCCACCACGCGAAGGCGACATCCGCATCTTCGGGCAAGCGCCGAGCGACCAGATCAACGGCGACGCGTGGAACACCACCAACGCGAGCCTCGCACCCTTCGCGCAGGCTGATATGTCGCTGGCTGATGGACGCGTGCACCTTGTGCCCGGCGCCCGCATCGAGCCGGCCATCGTGCGGGCCAGTCGGCGCACTCCTGCTTCGGGTGATCAGCCTTCGCTGGGCACGATGCGGGAGCAAACCTTCTTCGAGCCTCGACTCGCGGCACGCTGGTCGATCACCGACCGACTCAGCGTACGAGCCGCCGTCGGCATCTACCACCAGCCGCCGCTCGCCGAAGACTTGAGCGCAGTGTTCGGCAACCCGGGGCTCGGCGCCGCGCAAGCCTTACACTACCTCGCCGGCACGACCGTCAAGCTCACCGATTCGCTCTCCTTCGAGGCCACCGGCTTCTATTCTCAGCAGAGCGACCTGGCGACGCGCTCACCACTCGCCACACCGGTCGAAGCGCAGTCGCTAATGCAGAGTGGGCTCGGACGTGCCTACGGCGGACAAGTCCTCTTGCGTCGCGACCTCACCGATCGACTCTTCGGTTGGCTCAGCTACAGCATGGTCCGCAGCGAACGCACCGACGCCGGAACCAAGAATTACCGGCCCTTCGACTTCGATCAGACTCACGTGCTGACGGTGCTCGCGTCTTATGACCTCGGCGCTGGCTTCGAGACGGGCGTGCGCTTCCGCTACTCCAGCGGCTACCCACGCACACCCATCGTGCAAGCCGTATACGATTCGCACACCGACTCGTTCCAACCCGTCTTCGGTGCGCACAACTCGATCCGCATCCCACCCTTCTACGAGTTCGATGCCCGGATCTCCAAACGCTTCTCGTTCGGCCAGGAGAGCAAGTTGGAGGTCTATCTGGATGTTCAGAACGTCAGCAATCACCAGAACCCAGAAGAGATTGTCTACAACTACAACTACTCGAAGAAGTCTTACATCACGGGCTTGCCACTGCTGCCGGTGATGGGAGCGAAGCTTACATGGTGACCCTGCCCCCAACCCGTTCTTTCGGCCTCCTTCTGCTTCTCGGCTTCTGCGCATGCCGCCCGACCGTCGAAGGGCGACCGTCACTGATTGACCGGCCACGAGTGCTGGCACTCAGCTCGTCGCCAGCCGAGGGAAAGCCCGGGGACACGGTGACCTATCAGGCGCTCTACGTCGGGCCGGATGGGAGCGCTGACGTCAGTGCGCTGGACTGGGCGCTGTGCACTGCCCGTAAGCCACTCGCCGCCACGGGTGCGGTGGCACAGGCATGCTTCTCCCCCAAGGGGGCCTCGCTCATCGCACTGGGCTCCGGAGAATCGGCCGTGGGCAACATTCCCAAGGACGCTTGTCAGGTCTTTGGCCCGACACCTCCCGCGCCGCTGAAGGGACAACCTAACGGTCGACCCGCTGACCCTGACACGACCGGTGGCTACTTCCAGCCGGCCCGGGTGCTCGCTCATGTGCCAGGGGACGCCGAGGACTACTCCGTCGCGATGACAAGACTTGCCTGCGGCCTGGGTGGCGCGACCCAGGAGCAAGCAGCTTCCTACAGCCAGGGCTATCGCGAAAACGAGAACCCCGCGCTCTCCTCGCTGGCACTGCGCCACCAAGGTCGAGCAGAGCTCCTTGAATTGGCGCCGTCAGCTGCCTCGCCGCTGGCCGTCCGACCAGGCGAACAAGTCACGCTCCGCGCGAGCTGGGCGACCTGCCCACTCACGTCGGAGTGCGGCGACGAAATCTGCGGTCCAGGAGAGACTCTCGCCACCTGCCCTGCGGACTGCACTACTCCGCATGGCTGCCAGGGTTCGGAACCTTACGCCTACTTCGATCCGCTAGCACGCACAGTAAGAGAGCGCCGTGAATCGATCCGCGTGTCCTGGTTCGCCAACGACGGCAGCTTCGAGCACGATCGCACCGGACGCTCGGAGTCGGATGCCGCCGTGACCTACACCGACAACAACTGGACCGCGCCCGACACTGAGGGCAGCACGCTCCTGTGGGTCGTGATCCGCGACGACCGCGGCGGCGTAGGCTGGGGCAGCTATAACCTGCTAGTAGAGCGCTGAAGCGCCGGTCTCGACTCAGTGCTGCAGCGACGAACTGCGTGGGGCAGCGCTGCGAGAGCTGCCCGTACGACGTCCAGAGTGCTGGCCCGCACCGAGCTCACGATAGACTTGGAGCGCGATGCCGTCTCGCAGCCCCTTGTCCAGAACACAGGCCTGGGTGACTCGGAGCAGGTCGAGGATCTGCGCCATGATGGTCGCGGAAGCTAGCACCGAGTCGGCGCGTGCGGGGTCCACCCCCAGGCCGACCAGCTCCGCGCTCGACAAGCCCAGGTGCTCGTCGAGGCGGCAGCGCCAGGCGCTGATGTCGATCGGGCCGACCTTGCCGGGCAGCGGGCCGCTGCGCATCAAGAGAGCGCGTGCGGCGCGGGCGCTACCCGAACCGAAAGTGACGAGCTCCGGGCGCATGTTGCGCACGGCCTCCAGCGCCGGGACCAGTCGCTCACGCACCCGCAGTGCGAGGGTGAGTGCAGCTTCACGGCCAAAGAGGCCTCCGTCCTGCAGCGCCCGCATCCGCACCGCACCGATCGGCAAGCTGAGCGCGTGGAGACAGCGCACGCCCTCCCCGAGCGCGACCTCGACGGATCCGCCACCCAGATCCACCGCGACGACGCGGCGGCCTCCAACCACGGGCGAGGTGGTTTGCCCAAGGTAGGCGAGGCGAGCCTCCTCCAGCGGGTCCAAGATGCGGACCTGGACGTCGTGGCGACGTTCGATCTCGCGCACCAGCAGCAGCCCATTTTCGGCGCTTCGAATGGCACTGGTCGCCACCACCACCAGGTGATCGAAGCGACAAGTCCGCGATGCTCCGAGCAGCTGCTCCACAGCGTCCAGGCTTTCGACCCAGCCTTGCCGGTCCAGAGTTCCGCTGGCGAAGACGCGAGCCCCCAGCAGCGGAGTACGCTTGGTGTCGAGCGTCGTGCTGAAGCGCCCGGCGGCGTCGGCGCGGATGTGCTGGAGATGAAAGGTGGTCGAGCCCAGGTCCAACACGGCGATTTCCATGGCGCTAAGTTCGCGTGTCAAGACTACAAGCTCGGGAAGGGTCGGTGACGATTCTGCGAAATCTGGACCCAGTTCGGCCACAACCTGCGGGTGCACAGCGATCGAGCGGCGACCAGGGCCTTTGGGACCACCTGCGTGATGTTCGCGAGCTTGCCGCCCGCTTGTCACAGGAATGCCATGCTCGCGCCCTACATGGGAGCGCGTACTCTGGCGGCCCAAGTGACAGGCCGACTTTACCCGCCTCCACCCACTCACCTACACTGCGCGTGCCTACGGGTCCGATTCCGAGTCACGCCGAACGCGAGCACACCATGTCCGCACTGGTTCTGGTCGTCGAAGACGAAGAAGATCTCGCGAGCACACTGGAGTTCAATCTCAAACGCGAAGGTCATGCTACGCGCGTCGCAGGCACCGGAGAGGCAGCGTTGCGCGCGGCCGGCGAGGATCCGGTCCCGGACGTGATCCTGCTCGACTTGATGCTGCCCGATGCCTCCGGCACCGAGATCTGTCGCAAGCTGAAGCAAGAAGCGCGCACTCGCCATGTGCCGATCATCATGCTCACAGCCAAGGGCGAGGAGATCGATCGAGTGATCGGCCTCGAGGTCGGCGCGGACGACTACGTAGTCAAGCCCTTCAGTGTCCGCGAGCTCATGTTGCGTGTGCGTGCCGTGCTACGGCGTACACAGAGCAGCGAGCCGGCGGCCCTTCCGCAGGGCGAACGGCGCTTCGCCGACCTGCGCGTAGACCCGGATGCGCATCGCGTTTGGGTGGGCGCGTTCGAAGTGACGCTCACGGCGCTCGAGTTCAAGTTGCTCACCACCTTGCTCGATCGCAAGGGGCGCGTACAGAGTCGCGAGCAGCTCCTCGAAGAGGTCTGGCAAATGCCGAGCGAGCTCACTACGCGCACCGTCGACACGCACGTCAAGCGCCTGCGCCAGAAACTCGGCCACGCGGGGGATTACATCGAGACCGTCAGAGGCGTCGGCTATCGCTTTCTCGACCGCCCACGGGAGGGCACTTGAGCTTCGGTGTTCGCGGCAAAGTCTTTTCGCTCTCGCTCGCGCTGATGGCTGTCGTGGGACTCAGCGGCGGCATCTACCTGGAACGCGAGCTCACCCGTCTGGAGCAGAGCGAGCTGGAGCACGAGCTAGTGCGGCATGCCCGCAGCGCACGCGCCTCGCTGCGCACGCTGGGCAGCTCTCCTGCACCTGCGGCTCTCGACGAGGTTGCTGACCGCCTTGGCGAAGCGACCGGTGCGCGCATCACTGTGATCACTGCCGATGGGACCGTGGTTGGGGACTCAGCGCTCTCGGCCGCGGGTCTGCAACACGAAGAGAACCACCGTGCGCGTCCCGAAGTGCAAGCAGCGATGGCGGGCCAAGAGGCCGTGGTGCCGCGCTACAGCACCACCTTGGGCAAGAATCTGCTCTACGCCGCGGTCCCCTGGCCGCAGGGTGGCGGAGTGGTGCGTGCTGCCATGCCGCTCGATGCCGTGCAGGACGTGATCGATCGGCAGCACCTCTTGCTGCTATTGGCGGCGGGCGTATGGATCTTCGTCGCACTGCTGGTCAGCGCCATCGTGGCGCAGCTGGCGGGCAGCGTGGTCGGCACACTGGCTGCAGACGCCCACGCAGTGCTGACCGGCAAACAGCGCCGCATGGCGGTGTCGTCGCAGGACGAGCTCGGGCATCTGGCTGGCTCAGTCAATGAGCTGGCAGACGAACGCTCGCAATCGGTCGCCGCGCTGGTCAAGGAACGCGATCGGTCGAACGCCGTGCTCAACGGTGTCAGCGAAGGCTTGATCGCGTTGGACGCGCACCGGAGCATCGAGATCGTCAACCCGGCGGCGAAGAAGCTGCTCGGGCTCGAAGGGAATCCCGAAGGCAAGAGGCTGGTCGAGGTGGTACGCTTGCCGGCGCTGATCGAGCTGGTGGAGCGTGGACAAGAGGGGGCTGCCAGCGCGGAGTTCGCACTCGGCGATCCGCCTCGCTATCTGCAAGCGACCATCACCCCTTTGCGTGCGACCGGCGGTAGCGTGCTCTTGCTGCGCGACGCGACCGAGGTGCGCAACATGGAGTCGATGCGTCGCGATCTCGTGGCAAACGTGTCGCACGAGCTGCGCACGCCAGTTAGCATCATCCGCGCCAACGCCGAGACTCTGCTCGACGGCGGAGGGCTCGAAGACCCGGTGCAGGCGCGAAACTTCCTGCAGGCCATGCTGCGCCACGCCGAACGGCTCTCGAACCTGCTCTCCGATCTCCTCGACCTGGCTCGCATCGAGGGCGGGGCGTACCCACTCGCCCTCGAGAACATCGATCTAAAGCAGGCCGCGCAGCGCACCACCGACACCCTGCAGCGCACCGCCAAGAACAAGAGCGTAACGCTGCGCATCGCCATCGAGCCGGGCCTGGTGGCACATGCCGACAGCCAGGCGCTCGATCAGGTGCTGGTCAACCTAGTCGACAACGCGATCAAGTATTCCTACGAGGGCGGCACGGTGGAGGTGAGCGCTGCGCCACAGAACGGTCAGCTGCGCGTCACGGTGAGCGACGACGGTCCCGGCATCCCTGAGCGGCACCGCAGTCGCGTCTTCGAACGCTTCTACCGCGTCGACGCAGGTCGCTCACGCTCGCTCGGGGGCACAGGTCTCGGGCTCTCGATTGTCAAGCATCTGGTCGGGCTTATGCATGGCGTGGTCGGCCTCGACCCGGTGGATCCCCATGGCTCGGCCTTCTGGCTGACCTTGCCTCGTGCCCAGCAGACCGAAGCGAGAAATACAGCGCGAAGCGTCGCGTGAAGCGTGGCGCGAGCGGGCTCATAGACGCCGTGAAGCGGTCAGTGCGCTCCCCAAATTGTTTCTGTACCGTCACGCGGATGTCACACACAAACGGCACCTTGCGCGGCAGATTGAAAGGGAACTTCATGCAGATTCAGAGCAAGATCCTGGTAGCGTTTCTGATCGTCCTGGCGAGTGCGTGCAGCAGCCGACCCGCAGCCGACCAGAGCGCGAC
>JADGRG010000629.1 GCA_017881145.1 Sandaracinaceae bacterium
GCAGCCGGTGGGATCACCGCTTGCACGCGCGAGCCGTCCGGCAGGCGTCCTTCGAGGATCGGGTGATTGCCGTCGAGCGGGCGCCCCACAAACTGCGCGATGTTGCGCAGCGCGGCCATCAGCGCGTCATGGCTGCTGAAGCGCGCACCCTGGCGGGTCAACTTGCCGTGACGTTCACAGTAGATCTCGTCGGGCCCGTTCAGTATCACCTCGCTCACGCTCGCATCCGAGAGAAGCGCAGAGATCGGTGCGAGCAGTGTCATCAGCATCTGCTCGTGAATGTCGTTGGCGATCATGGTGCGGCCTCCACGAGCGCAGCCGTTGGCTGCAGCAACGTAGGCGGGGTGCCAGGCGCGACGGCGACCGCTTCCGCCGGCAGGGGGTGTTCACGCAACCATGACCTGGCTTCAGCCTGGTGGTCTCCGTGCGGGCGCGCTCGCAAATAGGCCGCGAATGCCTGGCTGGCCGAGTCGTCGCCTGCGAACACGTCGCGTTCCAGCACCGCCAACATGTAGTTCGCTTCAGCTTCCTCAGGCCGGTCCGCCAGCACGCGTCGGAGCTCGCGACGCGCGAGCTCAGGCTGGCCGAGTGCCGCTTCGAGGGACGCCACCAGCGAGCGCAGCACCCAGGCATCCGGATGTCGCAGTAGATGGCTTTCCGCGTAGCTGAGCGCTGCGCGCAGTCGGGAGCCGGCAAGGCAGACGTGCAGCAGGCGCGGCAGCACAGCCTGCTCCGGGTAGCCAGCCCGTAGCGCCAGCGCGAAGTATTGCTCCGCGCGAATCAGATCCCCGGCGCGCGCGAACTCATCGCCTTGTGCGAGGTAGCGTTCGCTGGGCGAGGTGGCTGGTTTGGCGTGCGCCGCATGGTCATTGCTGCCCGTGGTCGCGCAGCCCGCGCCCAGTAGGAGCAGCGCCCAGCCTAAGTGTTCTGCGATGGCAATCTTCATGGTGCACCTCGTTCGATGTGACGCAGCCAAGACACGTAAGGACCTTCTTGTCCGGTGAGCAATGCAAGCAGCGCTCGACTCTCGGCCGCGGCGTCCGGGACCTGTGCATTGATTAGTGCGTGGTGCAGGCGCAGCTGATGGCCCGCATAGTCGCGCGCCAGTCGACGCTGCCACGCTTGCGACTCGGCGTGGACGCGGCGGGCATCCTCGGGCTTCTGCGCCCGAGCGAAGCAGTGCTCGGCCTCGCTGAGAAGTGCGGCCGCTCGGACTCCCTCGATCGACGCGAAGGGATAGCGCTGGATGCGTGCGAGCGCGCGGGCTTCTAGCTCGTTCGCACGGTGCAGGGGTGAGAGCGTTGCGCCACACTCCTGTGCGCTGTCAAAGAGGTCAGGTGCTTGGGGATGCGCCGATGCCGCGCGCTTTGTTCCGGCGCCGTAGAGACTCGCTCCGCCCCCTAGCAATGCCAGGATGAGGCCAGCAGGTCCGCGCAGCACATTTCCTATTCCACTTGCCACGCTCCCCACATCGGTCGCCAGCGGTCGTGGTTGCGCAGAAACTTCCGGACGACATCAGATTCCGATGCCATTCACAGCGAAGGGGCCAAACATCACCGTCATGATGCAGGCCAGGAGCAACATCAGCGGCAACACGAGCAGCACGGCCGCGCGCGCGGCGGCCTCTTCCGCCATCACGCTGCGTCGCAGGCGCAACATCCGCGCCTGAATCTCCAGCACGGCGGAAAGCGGCGTGCCCTTCTGCTCGGCCTGGACCACGGCGTTGACGAAGTCGCGCACGGCGTCGTGCGGCACGCGCTCGGCGAAAGCCAGGAGCGCTTCCCGGCGGGTTTGTCCCAAGTCGAGTGCTTGCAGGATGCGCCGAAGCTCGGTGCCGAGGGCTGCGCCACGCAGCGAGCTCTCTTGCAGGACCAGCCCAAGTGCAGCCGAGAAGTCGAGGCCAGCACTCATACAGAGCGAAAGTAGATCGATGGTGGGGGGAAGCGCACGAGAGACTTCCTTCTTGCGCCGCGCGATGGCCTGGCTTACCCGCGTAAGCGGCACGGAGAGGCCCAAGAGGCACGCGGGAGCCGCCGGCCACGAGCCGAAGTCGCAGAGCGGGCCGATGAGCGCCCCGAGACTCGCGCCGAGCGCCGCCGTCAGCAGCGACATCGCGATCAGCTCGTCCGCTTGGAGCCCCAGGTAGTCGCCAGACCGATGCAGCAGAACGCTCAGATGTGCGCGAGCTGACGCGGCCGGCCAGTGCTCCACCCAGGTCGCGACTTGGCGGATCAAGGGCTCACTCAAGCGGAAGAGCGGGTTCCTCTCCAGGGCGTGGGCGCGCTGCAGACCGTGATGCCCGAGCAGCGGACGAGCGCGCGGCGGGTGCAGCACTAGCAGGTACACGAGCAGCCCAAGGCCAAGAGCAGTGCAGGAGAGAGCGGCGAGCGCAATCACACGAGGGTTCATGGTTGGCTCCTAGACGTCGACTTGGACGATGCGCATTGCGAGCAACACGGCGCCGATCCAGAGGGTGGCCGCGATGACGAGCACGGCGTGACCGGTCGCCGAGATAGCAAGCGGTCGCAGAAAGTCCGGATCGAGCCAGTGCAGCATCGCAAAGAGTGGCGCTGGGATGATGGAGATCACGAAGGCTTGCGCTTTGCCCTCAGCGGTCTTGGTGCGCACCACGCCTTCCAGTCGCGCCATCTCGCGCAGCGCCGCGGCGGAAGCTTCCAGGCATCCGCTCAGATCGCCACCGGACGACCGCGCTACCCGCAGCGTCAAGAGTCCCGCCGAAAGGCTCTGGCTACCGATGCGGGCCGCCGTGCTTGCGAGCGCCCGGTCCATCCCGACGCCAAGTTGGTACTCCTTGAGCAAGAGGTCGATCTCCTCTCCGAGTGGCGCGGGTATGAGTGCTGCGGTCGAGGCAAGTGCATCTCCGAGCGATGGAGTGGCACGCAGCGCGTTCGCCAGTGCCAGGAGCCAGGTATCGAGCTGAGCTTCGATGCGGGTTACGCGTTCCCGGCGTCGTCGTTCGAGCAGACGGTTGGGCGCGAGTGCTAGCAAGGCCAGGGCAACCAGCGGCAAAGGCGAGAGCAGAGCGAGACTCCAGAGCGCGAGGCCGAGGCCAGCGGTCGCCTGCCACGCCGCCAGGCGTCGTCCGGAGCCAGCCAGACGCAGAAAGCGCAGATCGCCGTCGAGCCTAGCGGCATGTTCGCATAGGCCGCTGACGGCGGCGGGCCTAAGCCAGATCAGCGCCAGTGTGAGTCCGAGGCTGCCGCAGATCAGCCCGCAGCCGAGTAGCTTGGTTAGCTCGATGGTGCTCACAGATAGACTCCGTCGGTCACCAGGCCTTGCGTCACGAACTCGGCCAGGCATTCGGGTAGGTACCCCGTGGCTCGAAAGTCTCCTTCCACTTTGCCGTCGGCACCGGTGCCGGTGCGTGCGTAGCGGAAGATCTCCGCAAGCTGGATCTCTCCCCGCTCGTCCATGCCGGTGACCTCCGCGATGTGGCTGATTCGGCGCGAGCCATCGCCGAAGCGCGACTGCTGCACGACGAGGTGGATACTGGCAGCGATCTGGGAGCGGATCGCGCGCAGCGGCAGGTCGACTCCGGCCATCAGACACAGAGTCTCCAGCCGTGAGACTGCCTCCTTCGGGCTGTTGGCGTGGGTGGTGGTCATCGAGCCCTCGTGGCCAGTGTTCATGGCTTGCAGCATGTCGATGGCTTCACCACCGCGGCACTCGCCGACCAGAATGCGATCGGGACGCATGCGCAGCGCGTTCTTCAGCAGATCGCGGATGGTGACTTCTCCCCGTCCTTCCAGATTGGGCGGCCGTGTTTCCAGTGAGACCACGTGACTCTGATGCAAGCGCAGCTCGACCGCGTCTTCGATGGTGACGACGCGCTCCTCTTCGGCGATGGCCGAGGACAACACGTTCAGCAGCGTCGTCTTCCCGCTTCCAGTGCCACCGGCCACCAGGATGTTGCGGCGCGAGCGAACAGCGCGAATCAGAAAGCGCGCCATCCGCTCGTCCAGCGAACCAAAGCCAACCAGGCGCGCGAAGGTGATCGGCTTCTTTTCGAATTTGCGAATCGTGATGCACGGGCCCTTGTTCGCGAGTGGAGGGATCACCGCGTTCACACGGGAGCCGTCCTTCAGGCGCGCATCCACCAAAGGGTTTGACTCGTCGATGCGCCTGCCCAGTGGTGTGACGATGCGCTCGATCACGGCGCGAGCGGAGTCCTCGTCGGTGAAGCACAGAGCCGTGCGCTCGATGCGCCCTGCGCGTTCGACAAAGATCGTGCTCGGGTCGACCACCATGATCTCGCTCACACTGGCGTCCGCCAGAAGCTGTTCGAGCGGCCCGAGGCCCAGCACCTCGTCGCAGAGCTCTGCAACGAGCCTCTCGCGGGCAGCGCCTGATGGCAGCTCGCTCGCCAACCCCTGGCAGATGGTGTGCAGCGCGCGCTGCACCTTCGGCCGCATCGACCCATCGTCCATGCTCTTGCGATCCAGATGCACGAGATCGAGGTGGTCGAGGAGCAGGCGGTGGATGCGTCTGCGCGTGGTGACGGATACGCCCGAGGCTGCGGCGTCTTGCGGCTCTACGGCTGGCCGGGGGCTCGGTGTGGGTAGGGATTCGGCCTTCGGCTTGCGGCTCTGCGTGCACACCTGAACCAGGTAGGGGCCGACGCGCAGTGTCGAAGACTGGTCCACGATCCGAGTCGCGTGCATCAAGACCAC
>JADGRG010000630.1 GCA_017881145.1 Sandaracinaceae bacterium
CCGGCTTCTGCCTGATCGACGATCGGACGAGAACTTGGACCGCGTCCTGCGAGGGTCGCACGTACTTCTGCACCTCCGCGCTCACGGGCGTTTCATCAAGCTCGACAGGCTCCGGGTATACTAGCCAGGTCAACTGTGCACGGGACGCTGGGGAGGACTTTGCTTCATCGGGACGCGTTGCCCATCCACAGCCAAGCGCCGAGCCACCGCGCCGGACGAGCGTGGTTGAGCGCGCGTTCGACGAAAAGCGTCGCATACACGTCGCGCGCGCACGATTCGACCTTGCGCCGGGTCTCGCCTTGCAGCTCGTGGGAATGCCAGAGATCGTGCCGGACAAAGTAGCAATTACTTTGCTCGGTCACGCGAGAATCAAGGAGCTTCAGGACTGTGAGGCGTTGGATGCACTCGTGAACGCTGAGCCGAGGTCTGCCAGCGAGAACGCAGTTCGAACTAGCGGAGCCGACATCAACATCGAGAGCAGATTTTCTCCGCTGCTATTTTCTCCGCTGAAGAGAAGCTTTCCGACGTTCGGAATTCGCGCCTGTGGGCGGACGTGGAAGCTCACGGATGCGCAGGTACAGGATCTCCTCAAGTTCTTCGTCATCTTCGAGCAGCTGCAACAGGACGCCGGGGCCAAAGGCGCGGACCCTGCCTAACTAGACTGCATCAACGACCCCGACGACGAGAGTCGGCGGTGGTGGCGTGGGTGCAGCAACGCCAAGCTCAGCTTCAGGGTGGCCCGCGTACGCTGCACGTGATGGAGCGCGTCGGTGTTTACGGAGTCGCAGGAGGCGTTCCGGCGCGCACGCGTGACACGCGCAGCGCGATTCTCTCCATCTACCTGCCGCCTCACGCCGCGCATGCACTCATCGCCGACACAAGGTCGCGCTGGGGTGGGTCCGAGCACGTTCCGTATGGGGGACGTGTTGCACGTCGGGAGGAGCACGCGTGAGCGTGCTCCGAGGGGTCCCCATACGAAACGCGCGCAGGAACCGCCCCAGCGCGACCGATCAGCGCATCCGGGCAACACCACGTCGGAAGGGTGTGATCAACCCTTAGACGACTTGTAGCCTGACGGAATGGCCCAGGTTCGGCTCTGGGGCCCCGAACGTGCGTAAGCCGCTATGAGCGCGCCCTGCGCGGCTCGTCAGTGGCCTGCTTTGAAGGCGGCGACGAGCTCGGTCATCACTTTCTTCGCGTCGCCGAAGACCATCATCGTCTTGTCGAGGCCGAAGAGCTCGTTGTCCACGCCAGCGAAGCCGGGGTTCATGCTGCGCTTGATGAAGATGACGGTGCGCGCCTTGTCGACGTCAAGGATCGGCATGCCGTAAAGCGGCGAGGTCTTGTCGGTGCGGGCCGCTGGGTTGGTCACGTCGTTGGCGCCGACCACGATGGCCACATCGGCTTCGGGGAAGCTCGAGTTGATCATCTCCATCTCCACGAGCTGGTCGTAGGGAACGTCGGCTTCGGAGAGCAACACATTCATGTGCCCCGGCATTCGGCCTGCGACCGGGTGGATGGCGAACTTCACGTCGGTGCCCTGCGCGGCCAGCACGTTGGCGAGCTCCTTCACCGCGTGCTGCGCCTGCGCGACCGCCATGCCGTAGCCGGGCACGATGATCACGGAGCGCGTGTCCTGCAGTATCGACTTGGCGTCCTCGATCGAGAAGCCGACGATGGCCTTCCCGGTGGGCGACTTGGCAGCGCCGCCGCCGGTTGGCGTCGCGCCCATCCCGCCGAAGAGCACGTTCGCGAAGGAACGGTTCATGGCCTTGCACATCACGATCGAGAGAATCAGACCCGAGGTGCCATCGAGCGCGCCCGCCACGATCAGCAACTTGTTGTTCATCACGAAGCCCATCGCGCACGACGAGAGACCCGCGTAGGAGTTGAGGATAGCGATGACGGTGGGCATGTCGGCGCCACCGATCGGGATGATCAGCAGCACGCCGAAGAGCAGGGACGCGCAGATCAGCACGCCAAAGGCGGCGGTCGAGGCCGGGTTCAGCGTGAGGAATGCGGCGGAGAGAATCGCGATCGTCAGCGTGCCGATGCTGACGAGATTACGGCCAGGGTAGATCACCGCTTTAGTGGTGATGATCTCCTGCAGTTTACCGAAGGCCAGCAAGCTACCGGTGAAGGTCAGAAAGCCGAGCAGCATCTCGACCGAGAGCGCACCCACCGTGAAGGTGCTCATGCCGGAGTTGGCATTCTCGAGGTACTCGGCGACACCGACCAGCGCGGCGGCCAGGCCTCCAAACGCGTGTGAGAGCGCGGTTCGCTGCGGCACGGCGGTCATCGGCATGACGATGGCCATCGGTGTGCCGATGGCAGCGCCGACCACCAGCGCCACGGCGATCCACAGGTAACCTTGGCCGGTGATCCCGCCGGCGATCAGCGTGCCGAGCACGGCGAGCACCATGGCGGCGGTGCCGGCCCAGTTGCCGCGACGTGCAGTCCGGACCTGCCCCATCCATTTCAGTGAGAGGATGAAGAGCGCAGCCGACGCCAGATATACGTATTGGACGTAGGGATTGGTTTCTTGCATGGCGGCTACTCGCTACGCTTCTTGAACATCTTGAGGATGCGCTCGGTGATCAGGAAGCCGCCCACTGCGTTGATCGTGGAGCACACGATGGCGACCGCACCGAGCACCGTGATGAGCTGGCTCTCGTGCGGGCGACCCGTCATCAGCAGCGAGCCGACGATCGCGATCGACGCGATGGCGTTGGTCAGCGACATCAGGGGCGTGTGCAAAAGGCGCGACACACCGCGAATCAGCTCGAGCCCAAGAAAGCTCGCGAGGACGAATACGAACAGGTTTTCTATCAGACCCGATGGCTCGTGCATCGATACCTGCCTTTCCGGCGTTCCGTGGCTGGGCTCCGTCGAAGGGGAAAGCGCCAGCGAATGCGGTTCAACTGAGGTCGGCGGCGACTGGTTACCACTGCAAGGTTGCGTGCCGGAAATCCCCGGTTCTTCTCGGCTTCATGGGTCCTGTACGACGCTGGGCGGGCGTCTTACCAGAGGTGACGTAACGGCGCAATGCTTGGCAAAGGCAGGTATCAGGTCGAGGCCCGAGCCTGTTTTCCACGCTCTCTCTCTGGCCAACCCGCGCTTAGCGAACGTGGGCCGTGAGGGTGATCTCCTCGCGGTCGTGGTAGAGCTGGCGCGTCCGGATGTTGCTGAAGCCGCCGGCTGCCAGGGTGCCGCGCAGCTGCTCGACCATCTCGGCTTTGCGCTTCATCGGCAGCTTGAAGTTCGCGACCAAAAGCCGCGTGTAGCGCTTGCGGGCCCAGCGCGCGAGCATCTGCGCGACCTCGAGCGGGCGCCACGCCATGTCGCAGAAGAGCCAGTCGACGGTCTCTTCGGGGGCGAAATCGAACGCGCTGCCTTGCACGTGGCGCAGTCTGCGATGCTCGGCTAGCTGCTTGTCCATGCGTGCCGGATCGACGGCGATCACACGCGCACGGCGTTCCAGCAAGATCCAGCTCCAGCCGCCAGGTGCTGCGCCCAAGTCCACGCAGAGCTCGCCTGGGCCTGGTGAAACCCCCAGCCAAGCGAAGGCCTCTTCGAGCTTGCGCGCGGCGCGAGAAGGAGCCGCCGATTGCAAGCGCATGCGGGCTCGACCACCCGGCGCGGTGGATAGACAGCGGTCCGCTGGCAGCGATCCAGCGGCGGCCTTGCCCTCTTCGTAGAGGCAAATCTGCAACACCGGAATGCTGCTGCGACGCAACTCAGAATCTGCAACCCGGGTTTGCGTAGGTAGCGCAGCCAGGAGCCTCGCTGCCAGCTCCGTCTCCAGCGACTGTGCGCGCTGAGCGAGCGGATTGGCCAGCGTGCTGTCCGGCACGAACACGTGCAGTCCGTAGCTCGCAGCGTCGCTGATGGCGGCGACCAGCGCGGGCAAGAGTGCCTCAGCCAGCGCATGCGTGCTGGTGGCTTCTGCCAGCTTGGCGATCGGAAAACCCTGGCGCGCGAAGGTCATGTCGGGCCGGGAATTTTCGTCCATGGGCGCTGCTTGGCTCGCAACCAACGAGGGTGCAACGCCGCGTGGTTGCAGGTTGCCCTTGAGGAGAAGCTCCTCCACCACGTCGCGTTCGGCGCCTTCGCGCATCGTCCACAGCCATTGCCCAACTTGCAGCGGTGCCCGCTTCTGCAGGCGCGCATCGGCTTCTCGCAAGCGAGCGATGGCGGCTGCAGGCAGCACGTGTTCGGCCTGGGTCTTTTCGTCGTGCCGCGCGTGTGGGTGAGGTCGTGGGTGCGGGTTCGGACGATCATGCTTGCCGCGTGCGCCGGGTTGCGCCGGTTTGTGCTCGCGGTGCGGCCCGCTCTTGCCGCCTCGTTTGGGCTCGACGCGCGCACCGGCCTTCGCGCCGGACTTGTGCCCGCGGCCTGCCTTCGGCTCATGACGCCGCTGCTGTGCCTGCTTGCGACTCATGACCGAGTTGCGCTCGCGAAGCTGGCCATGAAGATCCCTGCCGCCACTGACACGTTGAGCGAGTCGATGGCCTGTCCGCCGCCGATCAGCAGCAGCTGCTTACAGGTCTTCTTCACTTCGCTCGACAGACCGTGTTGCTCGTGGCCCAGCACCAGCACAGAGCGCTTGGGCCAGCGCAGCTCGTCCAGCCGCAGCTTCGCGTGCGCATCGGCGCCGAACACCGAGAAGCCTCGATCAGCCAGGCGGCGCAGCGCGGGTGCAAGCGCCGTGACATGCACGACGGGCACGAGCTCGGCGCCACCCTCGGCGACGCGACGTGCAGCGGGCGTGAGCAGCGTTCGCTCCGCATCCGCGAGCACCAGGGCTGCCACCCCGAAATACGCCGCCGTGCGCAGCATCGCGCCGACGTTGTGCGGGTTCGAAACCCCATCGAGTGCCAGCAAAAGGCTCGGCTCGCCGAGCTTCTGCGCCAAGTCGTCGATGCTTGGTGATGGCAAGGGCCGAACCAGCAAGCAGAGACCTTCGTGGTGGATGGAGTCTGTCATGCGCGAGAGCTCGTCTTCGCTCACTTCGCGATACGCAATCCGGCGCTTGGCTGCGTCGCGCAGCATCGCCGCCAGAGGCTGCCGCACGGCCTCGGTGTGCGCGATGCTGGCCACGCTCTCGGGTCGGTGCGCAAACACCGCCAACGCAGCCGAGAGGCCATACACGCGGTCCAAGCGTTCACGCGACGCATCGCTGGGCTTCGGACGTTTCACGCCGCACTTGTAGCACAGCCCCGCGGGTGCGCTTCGTAGCTCTCGGCGGGTAGGTGATCTCCGCCGAGCGCCGCAGGCTGCGCGGCGGGTATGTAACTACAGCCCCAGGGCGCGCACGGCGTAGTAGGTCACCACCGAGATCACGGCGGAGGCGGGGATCGTGAAGATCCAGGCCCAGATGATCTTCGCCGCGACGCCCCAGCGCACGCTGCCTGGCCTCGAGACCGCGCCCACGCCGACGATCCCGCCGGTGATGGTGTGGGTAGTCGATACGGGGATGCCGAACGCGGTGGCAGTGAAGATCGCGATCGAGCCGCCGGTCTCCGCGCAGAAACCACCAAAGGGCTTGAGCTTGGTGAGGCGCATCCCCATCGTCCGCACGATGCGCCAGCCGCCCGAGAGCGTGCCGAGGCCCATCGCCGCGTAGCAGCTGAAGACGATCCAGAGCGGGATGTCATGACCCTTCGGGAAGGTCGCGCCCAGGTAGCCTTGCGAGAAGAGCAGCACTGTGATGATGCCCATCGTCTTCTGAGCGTCGTTGCCGCCATGGCTCAAGCTAAAGGCAGCGGCAGAAACCAGCTGCAAACGCCGAAACCACTGATCGATCCTGCCTGGCGTGCGCTTGCGCAAGAGCCAGGCCAGCGCGACCGTCATGGCGCCGGAGACGAGCATGCCCACCACCGGCGAGACCACGATGAAGATCGCGGTTTGGACGATCTTCGCCATGCCCAGCGTCGCAAGCCCGCCCTTACAGACGCCGGCGCCGATCAGGCCGCCGACCAACGCGTGCGAGGAGCTCGAAGGCAGACCCCACCACCAAGTGAGCAGGTTCCAGACGATCGCGCCCACCAGCGCGCCAGTGATCACCGCCAAGTCGACGATGCTCGGATCGATGATGCCTTTGCCGATGGTGTCGGCGACGTGCAAGGGGAAGACGAAGAACGCCAGGAAGTTGAAGGCGGCTGCCCAGACCACCGCGGCGCGCGGCGTGAGCACGCGCGTCGAGACGACGGTGGCGATGGAGTTGGCCGCGTCGTGAAAGCCGTTGATGAAGTCGAAGACGAGCGCGACGAAGACGATCGCCACGACCGGGATGAGCTGGTGATGCATGGGCTCGGTCGTCCCTATTCAGCTCAGGAGTTTTCGAGGACGACGCCCTCGATGATGTTGGCCACGTCCTCACAGCGGTCGGTGGCCGTCTCGAGCAGCTCGTAGATTTCCTTCCACTTCATGATCGTGATGGGATCGGTTTCCTCGCGGAAGAGCTTGGCGAGCGTGCCGCGCAAGAGCGCATCGGCTTCGTTCTCCAATCGGTTGATCTCCACGCACTTCTCGAGGATGAGCTGTGGATTTCTCAGGTCGCGAAAGCCAGCCACCGCTTCGAGCACGCGCTCTGCACTCGAAGTGAGCACGCGAGCCAGGTCGCCCACTTCCTTGGTCATCTGGGTGATGCCGTAGAGCGCCATGCGCTCGGCTGCGGCTTCGACCAGATCCATGATGTCGTCCATCTTGGTGATGAGACGGTAGATGTCGTTGCGGTCGAGCGGCGTGATGAAGGTCTTGCGCAAGTGCGCGACCACGCTGTGCGTGATTTGGTCGCACTCGTGTTCGAGCTCCGAAATGGCTTTGGCGCGCGCGATCACATCGCCGGGCGTCTCGACCATGGCCTGGAAAGCGCGACAGCCCTCCACGGTCTTGCGACCCTGCTTCTCGAAGTAGTCGAAGAAGGATTCGTCTCTCGGCAAGAGCCTCATGGGCCGCCGGTATGGCCGTTCCCCGCGTTTCTGTCAACGGGTGGAAAACGTCGGGAATTCCCGCCCCAGGGCGCTGGTCGTCGCACCATCGGCAGCCCTGGACGGTGATTTTCCTCACGCCTGACGCCGCTTGCGCGCGCGCAACCCCATGTGCCCTGTTGTAGAGTCCCGACATGCCGTTCGCCGCCAACGAAGACGCCCAAGTTCACTACAGCATCGAGGGCAACCCAAGTGGGCCGACGGTATTGCTGATCATGGGCCTGGGTGGTCATGCCAGCGAATGGGGAGAGGCTTTCCCTGCGGCGCTCGGGCAAGCGTTGCGCGTGGTGCGGATGGACAATCGCGGCATCGGCGAAACGCAGGCCACGGGCACGAGCTGGTCGATGCAGGACATGGCCAACGACGCCTGCGCCGTGCTCGATGCACTCGGCGCCGCGCGTGCTCACATCGTGGGTATCTCGATGGGTGGCATGATCGCTCAGACCATCGCGCTCGAACATCCAGAGCGCGTCGACCACCTGGTGCTGATGTCGACGCACTTCGGCGGTGCGGAGGCGGTCGTGCCCGAGCAACGCGCCGTCGAGCTCTTCACCCCGGCACCAGGGCTGTCGGCGGCGGAGCTCTATCGCCGCAGCCTGCTCGTGATCACGGGCGCAGGATTCGCCGAGCGCAATCCCGCGCTGATCGACGAGCTGGTCGCAGAGCGCGCACGGGTTCCCACCCGGGGCCGAACGTTCTGGGCACAGTTGGATGCGATCCTGCGCTCCGATCGCTCTGCGCGCGTGAGGGACATCGTTGCCCCGACGCTGATCGTGCACGGCACCGACGACCCGCTCATCCCCGCGCAGAACGGCAAGCTCCTCGCCGAGCGCATCCCGGGAGCGCGGCTGCTACTTTTGCCCGGTTGTGGTCATTTGCCGCAGCTCGAGGCGCCCGCGCTCTGCGCGCAAGCCGTGCTGGATTTCTGCGCGCGCTGAGCACACAGCCCAGCTGCCGAGAAGCAGCCGTGTGCAGGTGGTCCCGAATGGTTCGGCGCCGGGAGATTGTGGCGCGGCGCTGGAAGTGGTGCACGATCCACCCCATGCCGTGGCGTCAATCACGTGAGAAGTGGCTGTGGACCGGGCGACTCTGGCTCTTCGGTGTCGGGCTCAGCGTGGGCTGCAACCGTTGTGCTGCGGTACCGCCAGCGCAACGCGCCGCCTGGCCTGTCGTGGTAGCCCCGACGCAGACAGCCGCTGTGGGCTGCGCCGGCTTCAAGGCTCCAGACCAGAACGGTTGGGGATGCGCGGCAGGGTTGCGTTACCTCGAAGTCGTGCGCAGCCCCGCCCGGCCCGAAGAGCCGCTGCCCATGGTCATGATGATCCACGGCCTGGGCGATCGGCCGCGGCCTGAGCTCGTCGACTTGATCAACGTGGCCGTGCCGGCCCGCATCATCATGCCGCAGGCGACCACATCGATCGGCGACGGCTACTCGTGGTTCGACTATAACGTCGGCGACAATCCTCCGGACAAGCTCGCACACGACATCGCAGCGGCCAGCGAACAAGTGGTGCGCCTCCTGCAGGTGCTGCGCACGCAGAGGCCTACGCTCGGCCGTCCGGTGGTGGCCGGGTTCTCGCAAGGCGGGATGCTGAGCCTCGCGCTGGCGCTGCGGCATCCCGAGCTGGTCGCGTTCGCCCAGCCCATCTCCGGCATGTTGCCCGAGC
>JADGRG010000631.1 GCA_017881145.1 Sandaracinaceae bacterium
ATCCCGAGCATGCGCGCGAAGTCGCTGACTTCTGCCGGCCCATCGGCCGCGTGATGGTGAACGTGATCCCCTACAACCCGGGGACGCAGCCGCTCTGCCGACCGCCGAGCGAGAGTGAGATCGACGCGTTCGTCGAGGCGCTGCGCGACACGGGGTTACCAGTGCGCCGGCGCATCACCAAGGGACGCACGCTGATGGCGGCGTGCGGTCAGCTCGGTAACGTTGAGCTACGCAGGAAACGCAAAGACGAGGTCGGCGCGGCGCAACCCTGAAGCTGCGCCACGCCCTTCTCATCAGGTGATCGACTTCACCGCGGCCGGCAGTTCGGCGGCAATCCGGATGATGGGGATGCCGGTCTGGGTGTTCTCGTGCATCTCGTGGAAGCAGCGCGGCAGATCATCGAAGGAGTAGATCTCTTTGTGGATGGTCGGCTTGAAGACCTTGCCGTAGAGCTCGGTGGCGGCCCAGCAGCCGTCCAACGTCTCGTAGTGCATGTGGTCGATGGTCACCTGCTTCACGGATTGCACGGTGGAGTTGTAGGTGACGTTCTGCGAGAGCTGCCAGCCGGAGCTCACGTTCACGCCTTCGCGCGCCTGGACGGCCAGACCCGCTTCGAACACCGGGCCGCGCAGCATGTCACACACGATGTGCATGCCTTCGCCGCCGGTCAGCTCCTTGGCCTTCTTGCTGAACGCCTTGATGTCGTCCTTGGTCTTGAAACGGTTGAAGGCCTGCTGGTCGATGCCGATGCCACCGATGGCTTCGATTGCTGCACGGCGCTCCGGATTGCCAGAGCAGAAGAAGGCCTTGTGGCCCTCGAAGTTGGCCAGCATCAGGAAGAGCTCGCCGACGCCACCGCCGAAGGAAAGCACGTTGAGCACGGCCTTCTTCTCGCGGGGAACCTTCAAGCGATAGATGCCCAAACCGCGCCGCCAGAGGTGATAGGCGGTGGGGGCACGCAGCGGTAGCGCGGCCATCTCCCACAGGCTAAGCCCGCAGTTGACCGGCGCGGGCACCAACTGCCAATCGCCGACCACAGCCTCTTCGCTGTACCAGCCGATCGAATCGGGTTGATCGTAGGCCCAGATGCGCAGCGGGAAGCCGTACTTGTCGGGCTCACCGTTGCAGTGCGTGAGCACGATGTCGCCGACTTTGAAGAGGGTGACTTGGTTGCCAACCTCGAGCACCTCGCCCACGGCGGAGTTGCCTGGATAGATCTTGCCACCGCGCGCTTCGGTGATGTTGACGGTGTCGGCGAGCGCAGCGTGGTCCACATTGTGCTCGGCGGAGACCGCCAGGATCTTGAGCCGCACGTCGCTGTGGCCGACGTCGGGGAGCTCGAGCACGTCGAGGCCGATGATCTTGGTGACGTCTATCTGCGAGACGTCGCCGCCGGTGCGTGCGCGTTCCTTGGCGACAGCTTCGGCGGTGATTGCGTAGGCACGTGTCTTCCTCATGAAACCTCTCTCGGTTGCGATCGCACGGTCGAAACGACGCGTGGTCCATACACGATCTCGCCGCACTTTTCAGCCCAGACCCCCACAGTGCAGGGGTGTTTACCCCAACCCACCCCCGGATACGTAGCCGAGCCTGCGCCGTGGTCAAGACCGGATGGCGGGCTCGACAGCTGCAGATGCCCCGGCCCGCGCCGAGGAGCGGCCGGAACCGCAGTGCCTTGCGACTGGCAATTGCGCCCGAGGCCCAACCTGGGGGATCCTGGAGAGCGCCGCCCATGCAGGCGGACGCGTGTTCCGGAGGGAGTGGACATCGGTAGACAATTCGCCGTCGTCGTTACGGTCGCCATGCTCGCGCTTGCCGGGCACGTTGGCTACTACGAGTCGGTCTATCGGCAGCTCTCGCGCGGGCTCGACGCCGACGCAGCAACCCTGCGTCGTCTGCGCTGGGAGCGGCCGACGTTGCGCGGTCAGCCCGTCGATGCCAACGTGGCTCCCGAAGCGACCGCTGCGCTCGCGGATCTGGCGCCACTGAACGATGCGCAGCGCGACGCGCTGGCCGAGCGCCTGCACTATGGCCGTACGCTCTCGGCGCAGGACCAAGCGCTCGTCACGAAGCGGCAAGCCGTGCTGGAGCGATTGCGCAATGCCACGCACCACGCTTGGGTCCAGGCCGAGCTTGCGACCGAGCGCGGCGCGCAGATGACGGTCCCGCCCTATCCTCGCGCGATCGACGCAAGTCTTCTGCTCTTGGCACAAGCCTCCGTCGGGACACCGGAAGAATGCCTGCGGATTGCTGCCGACGTCATGCGCATCGGCCAGGACTTGGTGCCAGGCGGGCCGCTCGAAGCCGCCAGCGTCTCGATGCGGATGACGAGCCTGTGTGTGCCGGTGGTGGTCCGCTGCGCCGCGCGGGCCGACGTCACGACGCTGCGGCGCGCCGCCCACGAGCTGCATACGCTCGCCACGCACCCACCCCCCACTGGCTCAGCCATCGAGCTCAACGATATCGTGACCGCGATGAAGGTGCGCGCACTTGCGGCGCTCACCAACAAGCCGGGCCCAGTCCAAGTGCTGCAGACGCTGCGCGAGCGACCCACGCTACTGCAGACTCTGGCGCTCTACGACGACCCGACGCGCTTCCGGCAGCTCAGCCCCGACCACTATCCAGATGCCCTCGACGAGTGGAAGCGCGAGCAGGACATCCGCACGCGCTCCACGCTGCCGCTGGTGGCGGCGGACGCCAGCGGCACACTCGACTTCCTGCGCGATGACATGCGCGGGCAAGCCTTGCTGCGTGAGCTCGCAGTCGGCATGGCTGTGCTGGCCGAGCGCGCCTACCACGGCAAGCTGCCAAGTGAGCCGCCCAGCCTGCGCGAGGCGGCCCTGTGTGATCCGTTCCGGGGCAAGCCGCTGGGCTTTCGCATTGCAGCCGACGGTTCCGAGTTGGTGATTTGGTCCGTCGGTGAGGACTTGCGCGACGACCTGGGCTCACAGGAATGGAGCGATGCCGCACCGCTCGACGTCACGCTTCGCTTCCCCCTGGGGCATCTGGACGAGAGCAAGCTTCACAAGCCGCTCTAAGGCCCTGACGGGACCACGGTTGCAGCTAGCAAGTTTGGCACGCTAAGCAATCGCGCATACGCTAGTCTTGGCAGCGAGGTCCTATGCAGCCCATTACCCACATCCTGGTCCCGACCGACTTCTCGGAGATGTCCGGCAAAGCCCTCGACTACGCCTTGGACATCGCCGAGACGATGGGCGCAAGCGTGCACGTCGTGCATGTGTGCCCGCTGCTCTACTACGCCCTGGGCCAGGACATGGTGCCGGACGACCCGGCCTTCGAACGCAAGCTGAAGGAGAAACTCCACGGCAAGCTCGAAGACCTGGAGCAGGCACTCGCAACCCGAGGCAAGAAGGTGACCGTCTCACTGGTCGACGGAAACCCGGGCCAGCGAATCCCCGAAGTGGCGACCGAGATCGGTGCCACGCTGATCGTGATCGCTACACACGGGCGCACCGGCATCCAGCATCTGATGCTGGGCTCTGTTGCCGAACGTGTCGTCCGCACCGCCAAGGTCCCCGTCATCACCGTGCGCTGAAGAGTGGTGCGAAAAACGCCTCAGTGCGCCGGCACGGTCATCACCGGACACTTGGCGCTACGCACCACGCGCTCTGCGACACTGCCCAGCATCAGGTGCGGCAGTCCGGTTCGGCCGTGTGTCCCCATCACCACCAGATCGGCGTGCTCGGAGAGCTCGGCGATCTTCTGATGTGGCAGGCCGTCGACCTGCTTGCTCTCGATCGCGATGCCCTGGTCCGCGTTCGTCTTGCACAGCTCGGCCAAGCGCGCGGTCGCTCGCTGGCGTGATTCGTCGAGGAACTGAGCCGTGGTTGCCAGCGCGGCCGGACCGTCTTCCCAGCCCACGTAGATGGGGACCTGGAACACGTGCACCAGCTGGATGCGCGCGCCCAATCGCGACGCGAGCTCCGCGGCCGCACGCAGCGCAGCATCCGAGCATTCGGAAAAGTCCGTGGGACACAGGATGGTCTTGATGGTGCTCACAAGCGGCTCCTTGGGCTGGCCAACGAATCGTGCATCATTCCATTGGTGACGCCGCTGGACAAGGCACGAAGTCGCAGACGGGCTCGCTGTGCTACTCAGGCACGCCGCTCCGTCCTAACGGAGCGCACAAAGGCTGCGGGGCCAGCCTTCGAAAAGACCAGCCCCGCCGAGCAAGACGGCTTGCCGCCGAGCCCTGCTCAAGACTAGCCCACACGGATCTCTCGTGACTTGGACTTCTTGGCGTCAGTCTTGGGAATGGTCACGGTCAACGAACCGTCTTTGAACGTCGCTTCGATGCGATCCTCTGCTGCGTCATCGGGCACTGTGAAACGACGCATGAAGCGACCATGGCTGCTTTCCACGCGGTGGAACTTCTCCTTGTCCTCGCGCTTCTCCTGGCGCCGCTCACCTTCGATGGTCAGAGCAGGCGCCGGAAGCGGTAGAAGAATTCTTCCAACAATCGGTCGAAGAGCGGACGGTATTGCCAGGTGCGCGGGTCGACCCGAACTGATTCGGAGATGTCCCGCTCGATGCGAGCTTGGAGCTTCGAAGCTACGGCCGGGTCCTCGACGGTGACGTTGATCTCGAGGTTGTAGATCCACGAGCGATAGTCGAGGTTGTGAGTGCCCACCGTGCACCAATCATCCACCACCGCGATCTTCGAGTGCAGAATGCTCTGTCCCCACTCGTAGAGAGCAACGCCTTGACGCAGCAAGCGCCCATATAGCTTACGGGTCGCATAGGTCACTGCAGGCACATCGCTGGTGAAGGGCAACACCACTCTTACGTCGACGCCGCGAGCGACGGCATTTGCAAGCGCGCGACGAACCGAGCGGCTCGGAATGAAGTAGCTGTTCTCGATCAGCACCCGGCTGCGTGCGCGCTCGATGGCTGCGATGTAGGCGTTCTCGATCAACCGTCGGTGGCGGCGCAAGTCGTTGGCGAGCACGTGCACCGGGCTTGCACCTTCGGCACTGGGCACGATGCTCGCCGGCAGCGGACGACGCCCCGCAGGCGCGCCCTCGAAAGTCGCAACGAAGATATCTCGCATCTGCGCCACGGCCGGCCCTGCGATGCAGATCAGGTCGTCGCGGAAGCCATATCCGCCTCGGGCTGGCGCAGCCCAGAGATCTCCGAGGTTCACGCCGCCGGTCATGCCGAGCCGGCCATCGATGAGCAACATCTTGCGATGGTTGCGACGGTTGCCGACGCGCCAGCGTGGGTGCCAGAAGCGCAGTGGGTTGTATGCGTAGACCTCGCAGCCTGCGGCACGCATCTCGTCGAACATGCGCGTGTCGACGCCCCACGAACCGACCGCGTCATAGGTGACGCAGCACGAGACGCCCTTTCGCGCCTTCTCCGAAAGCGCAGCCGCGAAGCTTCGGCCGGTGGCGTCCGACCCGAACCAATACATCTCGAGCAGGATCTCGTGCTCGGCCTTCTCGATCGCGCGCAGCATGGCCGGCAGGCAGGCTTCCCCATCGTGGAGCAGCTCGACCCGGTTCCCCGGCACCATCTTGATCGCAGTGTGCGAAAGCCGCATCGCAGCCGAGACTACACCCGCGGGCTCTGATTGCGCTGCTGGCAGCAGCGAAAGAACGGTCTATAGTGACGCTCTGGGCGCGTGGCGACCAGCGTGAGGAGTTGCATTTCGTGACCCAGAGCCTGCGCGTTCTCACCTACAACATCCGCAAGGGCAAAGGTCCGAACGGGCGTACGCAGGTGCCGATGAGCGACCTCGGGCGCGCCTTGCGCGAACATCCCATCGACCTCCTGCTCTGCCAAGAGGTGTTCCACAGCGCTGAAACTGGTGGCGCCTCCCAGAGCGGTCACCTCGCACAGGAGCTCGGCTTCGATTCGTACTATGGCGCGAACAAGTTTCGCGAGATCGGCCATCACGGAAACACCACGCTGACCCGCTTGCGTGTGCTGCATTTCCAGAACCACGACATCTCGACCAACCGCATCGAGCGCCGCGGTGCGCTCTACGTTCGCGTGAGCTTCGGCAAGCATCCGTTGCATGTCTTCAACGTGCACCTGGGGCTCAACCAGTGGCAGCGTGCGGAGCAGATTCGCAAAGTGGCCGAGGTCATGGATGAGCAGTGCAAGCAGGGCGAGCCAGTGCTGCTCGCTGGCGACTTCAACGACTGGCACGAAAAGCTCGACCGACTGATCGTCGACCAGCTGGGCTTCCAGAATGCGTTCCACGGGCACCCTGCCCCGACGCTGCGCACCTGGCATGCACGGCGTCCGGTCTTCAACCTCGACCGGATCTACGTGCGCAACTTGAAACCCAAAGAAGCGCAGCGCCTCTCCGGACAGCCCTGGACGGAGCTCTCGGACCACTTGCCGCTCTGGGCCGAGCTCACACCGGTTTGAGTCGTATGTGGCCACGCGTGGCCACGCGAGGTGTGCGTTGGTGGACGCACGCCCAACTCGGGTATACGTGCGACACGGTAGCGGAGCCCGCCGGGCAGCGACGGAGATCGATGATGGGCACGCTCAAGGAGGACCTTCTCGAGACGTGCGGGGAGCTGCGCGAAACGCACATCTCGCTCGTGTTCTTGCGCGATCAGCGCGTCTACAAAGTGAAGAAGCCGGTGGCGCTGGGCTTCCTCGATTTCCGAACGCTTTCGCTGCGCAAAGCTGCCTGCGACGCCGAGGTGGCGCTGAACCGGCGGCTCTCGCCGAGCGTCTATTTGCGCGTCGCTCCGATTCACCGCGACGCGGCTGGCGTGCACCGCATCGACGGAAGCGGTGAGCTCGTGGAGTGGGCGGTCGAGATGCGCAGGCTCGCCGACGACGACGCGGCCGACCGGCGCTTGGCGCGTGGAGCGCTTGGCCACTCGGAGTTGGATCAACTGGGCGTGACACTGGCGCATTTCCATGCGAGTTGCCGAGCAGATGCTGCGGCCGCGAGCTTCGGTTCGATCGAAGCAATCACCCGCAACGTGCGCGAGAACTTCGAGCAGACCCAGAAGAGCGCACCTGAACATCTTTCGAGCGAGGAGGTAGCCGAGATTCAGCGCTTTCAGCTGGGCTTCCTCGCGGACCATGCCGTGCTTTTCGCGGAACGCGTCGCGCAGGGCCGAGTGCGCGATGGGCACGGCGACCTGCGCCTGGAGCATGTGTACCTCGGAGCGCAAGGCGATGTGCAGGTCATCGATTGCATCGAGTTCAACCGGCGCTTTCGCTACGCAGATGTGTGTGCAGACCTGGCGTTTCTATCCATGGATCTGGTCTGGCACGAACGCGTGGACCTGGCCGAGACTCTGCTCGCCAGCTACGCGCGAGAGAGCAACGACTTCGACCTGTATCGATTGGTCGACTTCTACGAGAGCTACCGGGCCTACGTGCGCGGCAAGGTCTCATCGTTCATGCAAGCCGACCAAGCGCTCAGCAGCCAGCTACGCGAAGCTGCTTTCGAGCAGGCGCGCAAGTACTTCGTGCTGGCGCTCTCCTGTGCGCGCGAACCTCTGGAGGCCGGTTTCGTGTGCGCCGTGGGTGGCGCGATCGCGGCCGGCAAGAGCACGCTCGCCGATGCCTTGGCGCGGCGAACCGCTGCACCGGTCGTCGACGCCGACCGCACCCGCAAGCACCTCGCGCACGCTGCAGCCACACAGCGACTGGGCGGCGCGGCCTTTGCGGGGGACTACGCGCCGGCAGCGACGCAGCGCGTCTACGATGAGGTCTTCCGGCGCGCCGACGCGGTGCTCGGCAGCGGACGACCCGTGGTGATCGACGCCAGCTTCCGCTCGCGTGCGGAGCGCAGCCGTGCTCGCGAGCTGGCGGCACGGCACGGTGTGCCCTTCGTCTTCGTGGAGTGTCACGCACCCGAGCACATCTGCCGCGCACGGCTGCACAAACGACAAGAGCGACCAAGCGTGAGCGATGGGCGACTCGAGATCTTCGATGCATTCATGGCCAGCTACGAAGAGGTGAATGAGCTCGACCCGAGCCAACTCCTGCGCGTCGACACGACGGAAGACCTTCCCAGCAACCTCTGCGCTCTCGCAGCTCGGCTCGGGCGCGCCTAGCCAGCAGATTGATCAGGTGACCGCGTGACCATGTCACCAGGCGCTCCGAGACACGACGCAGGCCCTTCCGGGGTGGCCAGGGCCGTGGTAGGTGTCATCCTGCTATGGCAAAGAGCAAGCGATGGATGGTGGTGGCCGTTGTGCTCGCGCTCGCAGGTTGCGTGAGCTCATCGGTGAAGAAGGGCGCGATCATCGGTGCCGCGTCGGGCGCGCTGGCTGGCGCTGGCGTCGGAGCGCTGGTCTCGGACGAGCACCTCCTGGGGACGACCTTGAGCAAGGCCGCCGGCAACATGTCGCTCGATCCCGGCAGCACCATCGCGGCCAGCGTTGCCGTTGGCGCGGTCTTCGGTGGCATCATTGGCGCGATGATTGGCCGCCCTAAGTCCGACCGCGACGAAGTGCCGGCGAGCACAGAAGCCGGTCAGGCACGCGGCACGACACCCGCTCGGCCCACTGCGTTCTAAACAGAGACGCCTGGACCGCGATCCACATCGCGCTCGGGGCAGTCAGCGCGTGTGGCGGCTTCACGGCGTCGAGGGCGCTTCTGTGCCGCTCGAAGACGCTCCATCCAGAGATTCGTGGCGCTTCTGGGCAGCGGTAGGCGCACTCATGCGATGCGCTTCGGCCTGAGCCGGAGCCACCGCAACATCGGATGCGGCCTCCCGGTCGGCGGTCGGCGCAAACGCAAACGACGGCGTCGCACGGCCACCAGCGTCGGAGCCCCAGCACTCCACCCAACCCTCGGCGGTCATGGCGCAGCTGTGCCGATCGGCAGCCGAGACCTGCGTGAACTTGCCGGTCGGGGCAACCGACTGGCCGTAGTTGCGCAGACCTTTGGCGCCGGCTGTTCCTGCGCCCCAGCAGGTGATGCTGCCATCATCGCGCAGTGCGCAGCTGTGATTTGCGCCGGCCGAGACCTGGACATATTTGCCGGCAGGCGCACCGAGCTCGCCCTCTTTGTCGCGGCCCCAGCACTTGAGAGCACCTTCGGCATCGATCGCGCACGAGTGCGCTCCACCAGCGCTCACCTTTATGAACGTGCCGGCTGGCGGCTTCGACTCGCCTTCTTCGTTGTCACCCCAACAGGCCAGCGTGCCGTCCTTGTGCAGAGCGCAGGTGTGGTCCTTGCCCGCCGCAACTTGAATGAACTCGCCTTCGGGCGCGGTGCTCTCGCCCTTGTCGTCGTTGCCCCAACAGAGCACGTGCGCCGCGACCGTGACGCCGCAGCTATGGTCGTGCCCCAGCGAGATCTGCAGGTAAGCTTCGGTCGGCACGTCGAGGCGGCCGTCCCCGTTGTAGCCCCAGCATTCGACCCGACCTTCGTCGGCGAGCGCACAGGTGTGGATGCCTCCCGCGCTCACTTGCAGGTACTTGTGGCCCGGTGCCTTGGCTTGGCCGTGCATGTTGCCGCCCCAACACTCGAGACTTCCGTCCGCCGCCAGCGCACACGTATGAGCCTCCCCCGCTACGACCATCGGAGTCGCATACGCGGCTGCAGCTGTCGGCGGCGCTTCAGGCGTTGCCGCTGCGCTCACCGGCGTCGCCACAGCGGGCTTCTGCGCGCCGGCACAGGCCGCCAACAGCGAAAAGAGCCACAAGGAAGGACCCTGCTGAGATGCGCGCGTGGTTCGTTCGGTGCTCATGATCCCTCCTGCGGGTGCGGATCTGAACCGACCGAGCAGTGGTCCCCACCGCGAAGCCATCGCGGCCACCGCACGGCGCAGATCGCCTACCAGCGATGATCGTGGCCGTTTGCCAAGCGCCTCGCAAGAAAACCGCTGCTTCCAGCGCGTGACGCGAGGCGAACCCGTTGCCGCCAGGGACTAGCAACGCTGCGTTACGCACGGCCTTCAGTCGAGCGGGATGCGACGCTCCGCCATGTCGTAGATCTTGGGCTTGAGCTCGATCACGGTGTGCAGAGGGATCGACAAGTGCGGGCACTGCTCGGGGGGGGTTGCAGCCAAGTAGGCGTAGAACGCACGCAGAACTGCCTGGTGACCCACCACCAGGAGCGGTCGTGCCTCGCGCTCGAAGGCGAGCACGACCGGCTGCAAGCGCCGGATCAGATCCTGATACGACTCGCCTCGCGGATAGCGGTAGCGGTATTTGTCGGCCTTGCGCGCAGCAAACTCGTCCGGCATCTCGCGCTCAATCTCTGAGTAGCTCTTGGCTTCACACAGGCCCGCGTTGATCTCGTCGAGCTCGCGAAACGTCACGACCTCGACGCCGAGCTCGTTCACCGTCTGCACCGTGCGCTTGAGCGTGCTGGTCCAAACCACAGCGTCGCGCATGGTCTCGCCTTGAATCTTGACGAAGCGCGAAAGCCGCTTGGCGAACGCGAGCCCTTTCGGAGAGAGCTCTGGATCACCACCGAGCAGCCCGAGCCCGTTGTAGACACTCTCGCCGTGGCGCGTCAGCCAGACCGACTTGCGCACGCCGCGCAGGTTCATGAGCAAGCGCACGATGCTCTGGGCGATGTCGCCACCCGCGCGGTTGATGACCAGCTGGCGACCCTTGTCGATGTACTTGATGTAGCTGGTGTCGTCGGGGCCGATGGGCTCGTAGGTGCTTTGATAGTGCGAGATGCGCGCGTGGAAATCGCGCACGGCCTCCTCCGGTGCAACGTTCGCGTAGTCGGGCGAGAAGAGCTTGGTGCCGCGGATGTTCGCCTCAATCACCGAGTCCTCGTCGCAGATGATCTCGAGGAAGAGCGGCTGGACGTTCTCTTCGATGCAGCGTGCGATCACCAGGTCTCGGCGCGCGCGCGTGGTGTTGGTGGCGTCGTAGATGCCGACTTCGCCGTCCTTGCGCAGCCAAGCGAAGAGGTCATCGAGCGCGGCCTGCGCCACCGCCAGACGAGCCATCTTACCCTCGGCGTTGTTCGGGTCGAAGAACTCGTGGTTGTGCATCGAGCCCAGCATGGCGCGACGATAGTCACCGGCGTTGAAGAGCCGAGTGTGGTGACCGAGCCAGGTCAGGTAGCGGGCGACCTTACGCGCGACGAAGGTCTTGCCGCGAGCCGGTAAGCCCACCATCACGAGCGCGAGCTTCGGTGTCATGTGCTGCCTCCGCAAGGCGATTACCAGTGAGAGTTGCATGGTAGAGCGCAACCGCGGCCGAGACCAATACGTAGGCGCCACCCTGATGCGCTACCGCAAGCCAGAGCGGCATGTGCAGCACGACGGTCAGAGCCCCGAGCACGACTTGCCCGAGCGTCACCGCGAGCAGGAGGTGCACGGCGGTTCGCAGTGGCGGACGGGCGCTGCGAAGCCGGTAGGCGAGCGCGAGCGTGTAGCAAGAGACGCCGAGTGCCAGCAGCCTGTGCAGGTAGTGGATGCTGAGCGGATTCTCCAACAAGTCGTGGACGAGAGAGCGCGGGCCAAAGAACGAAAACGGCAAGTAGCGACCGTTCATGTCCGGGAACGTGGAGAAGAGGTAGCCAGCGTGCTTGCCAGCCATGAAGGCCCCGTACACCACCTGCAACATCAGCAGATGCAAGAGGCCGAGCACGAGGCGCCGGTCTTTGGCAGGCAGGCGGCGCGCAGCATCGCGCGGCGAAGCGAGATCGAGCGCTTGCCAGAGAATCCACTGGCCGACGCTGAAGGCCAGCACCAGGTGCAGTGCCAAGCGGTAGTGGCTGACCTGCGGCTCGTTCACGAGACCGCTCTTCACCATGTACCAGCCGACCAAACCCTGCAGACCGCCGAGCACCAAGATGCTGGCGGTACGCCGGGCGAGCGCGCCGCCGAGCCGCCGCGTCAGGAGAAGCCACAGCCAGGGCACAACGAACGCGACGCCGATCAGGCGCCCGAAAAGCCGGTGAAAGTATTCCCAGAAGAAGATGCGCTTGAAATCCGGCAGACCCATCCACTGGTTCTGGACGCGATACTGCGGGGAACGCTGATACGCCGCGAACGCATCCTGCCAGGCGTGCTCGGAGAGCGGCGGAAGCGCGCCGCTGACCGGCCGCCATTCCACGATCGACAAGCCCGAGCCGGTGAGCCGGGTCACCCCGCCGATCATCACCATCAGGAGTACCAGCGCCCACAGCGATAGCAGCCACACCCGGACCGGGCGAAGAGTCTGGCGATGTGCCTGGACGTTCATGGACGGAGGGCGGCCTAGCTAATCGCCCGACCACCGTCAACCCGATGCCGAGCCGGCGGGGCGCCGGAAAGCTTATGCGATCAGCCAGGACGCGTGAGCGACGCTGACACCGATGAGTGTCGCCATACGCCGGATTGTGCCCTGCTCGGCCGTTCGGGTGGGTGGGGAGCTGTGCTAAGTTTGAGACCCATGTCAGCGAGCCCGAAGCAGCCCAAGGTCATCATCCGCCACTGCGAGGGATACGATGTCGAGCGTATCCACACCATCGTGCGCGAAGCGCTCGAAGAGCTAGATCTGGCGCCGCAGGGCCGCACCCTGGTCAAGCCAAACGTCGTGTGTGCCGGCGAAGGCTTCGAGCACGCGTACACGCGGCCGGAGTTCATCGAGGGTGTGCTGCGTGCGCTCAAGGATCGCAACCAGGGAGCGATGACCGAGCTCGCTGTCGGCGAGCGCTGCGGCATCACCATCCCGACGCGCTACGCGTTCGAGCAATCCGGCATGAACGCCATGCTCAAGCGCCAGGAAGGCGTGAAGCGCTACTACTTCGAGGAAGAGCCGCAGGTCGAGATCCCCCTCACCCACGCAGGCCGCTTGCGCGACTACCTCTTCACGCCGGAACCGGTGGCGAAGGCCGACTTCTTCGTCAACTGCCCGAAGTTCAAGGCGCATCCGTGGACGACAGTGACCTTCGGCAACAAGCAATACATCGGCATCCAGGACGACCGGCATCGCCTGATCGATCACGACACCAAGCTGGAGGAGAAGATCGCCGACCTGCAGTACATCATCCAGCCGCAGTTTCTGGCGATCGACTGCATCATCGCCGGCGAAGGTCGCATGCTGACGCCCATCCCGCGGC
>JADGRG010000632.1 GCA_017881145.1 Sandaracinaceae bacterium
CCAACGAAGACGCTCTGATTGAAGGAGCGATTCGTGGGATGTTGAAGGTGCTGGACCCACACTCCGCCTACCTCAACGCTCGTGAGTTGCATGTGCTGGAGAACGACACCGAGGGGCACTTCGGTGGCGTAGGTGTCGAAATCGATGTGAACGACGGTTGGCTGACCGTGCTGCGTGTCATGCCAGCGGGGCCTGCAGCGCGAGCCGGCCTGCTGCCAGGCGATCGCTTCCTCAGCATCGAAGGGCGCCCCGCACGAGATCTCTCGATCGAAGACGTCATCGAGCGGATGCGCGGTGAGCCAGGCACGCAGATTCACGTGAGCGTGCGGCGCAGAGGCCTCGTCGAGGCTCTCGCGGTCGTGCTCACGCGCGAAGTGATCACCGTGCAGTCGGTGGAGGGCCGCGTGCTGCCCGATCGCGTCGTGTATGTGCAGCTTCGTGCATTCCAGGAGGACACCGCGAGCGCGTTGCGCGAGGTGCTCGACGCAGCCGTGACGCGCACGCAGCAGCAAGGCGGCGTGCGCGGCTTACTGCTTGATTTGCGTGACAACCCCGGTGGGCTGCTCAGCTCGGCGGTGTTGGTGGCTGACGAGTTTTTGAGCGAGGGCGTGATCGTTTCGACGCGTGCGCGCGGCGGCAAGCTCCTGCGCGAGAATCAAGCCGTGGCGGCAGGCACCCGGCCCATGTGGCCGATGGTCGTGTTGATCAACGGGTACTCGGCGAGCGCGGCGGAGATCGTGGCGGGGGCGCTCCACGATCACAAGCGAGCTGTCTTGGTCGGCACTCGCAGCTTCGGCAAGGGCAGCGTGCAGAACGTGATCGAGTTGCCTGATGGAAGTGCGCTCAAGCTGACCACGGCGCTCTATTACACGCCGGCTGGCACATCGATTCAGGCACGAGGCATCGAGCCCGACGTGCTGGTCGAGCAGCTGGACGCACGCGTGCTGCAGGAGGCTCGGCTAGGCTCTGGCGAGATCACCGAGGCGTCGCTCGAAGGCCACCTTGCGAATCAGTCCGTCGCTCCCGCGCAGCCAAGTGCGCCTCAGCCACGTTCGGCGCCGAAGAGCCCTGTCGCTGGCGTTGGCTCGGCTCGACCCTTCGCCGACGACTACCAGGCGGGTATGGGTCGTCAGGTTCTCGAGGCCCTGATCGCACACGGCACGCCTTGAGCAACGAAGAATCTAGGCGAACGCAGGCGAAGCTTGGCGAACGGGTACTTCGCTCACGAGCTGCGCGCGCTCACTTGAGCTCGGCGAGACCACTCATATGGACGATCTGCAGCTCCGAGCCGGCACTGCAGCCGACGACTTTGGCGGTGCCGCTGCCGAGGCGCAGGCAGTCCTTGGGTGAGAGGCCCAGCTCCTTCGCGATGGCTTCGTCCGGGCTGCCGGCGAGGGACGCCGCTCGAGATCGCTTTGGATCGCCGAGCGCAGCGAGCGCCGCTGCCGAGATGTCTTTCGCGTGCGGCAAGAGGGCGGCGCGGACCTTCTCGTGGAAGTAGTCCCCCGCGTCTCTGCATTGGTTGGCGCGGCACTCCTCTTCGATGGCTTGCAGCGTCGCGAGCACGCGTGCTCGCCCAGGAGCCTCCTTGCGCGAAAGGCCGAGGTAGCTCGCAGCTCCGACGCCGAGCGCACCGATCACCACCATGCCGAGGCAGCCGAGCGCCACCCACAGCCAGGTCTTGCTCTTGCCGGCGTCAGGGTGCGCGGGGGATCCTGCATGGTGCGCTGCGTGCTGGGGGCGCGCAGCTGCTGGAGCCATCGGATCGCCGGGGAGGTACTTCTTGCCCTGGGCACCGGTCGTTGCGCTCACGGTAGGCTCTGCAGGCGTGCCCAGGACTGCCGCCGAGGCGCCTTCACCAGCTGGGCGTTTGGCAGCTTCTTGCTGCGGAAGTGTGAACGCCGCCTTTTGTGGTTGTGTCGCAGCAAAGGCCATGGCGTGCTTCGGCATGTCGCCGCCGCCGTCGGCTGCGCCGCGCACTGCGCCGGCCACCTCCGCGCTCATGCCTGTGCCCACGCCTACGCCAACCATAGTCGCCTTGAGGCCGGGCTTGCCTGCACCGCCCGTGATCGGTGTCGGGCTCACGGGTTTCGGCGTCTCGCTGGCAGCCGCCGCTGCGCCCTGCGTTGCCGGCACGCTGCTCTCCGCGTTGGCGCTCCCGGTAGCGGGTGCGCTGGTCATGATCATCGTGCCCTTGAAGCGCGCAGGTGCGGCGGCGCTCTTCTCTTTGGGCGCGACCTCACGACCGCAATGCACGCATTGCGTGGCCTGCGCTGCGGCCGGCTTTCCACACTCAGGACAAAATGCCATCAGCGCATCCCCTCCGGGGAGTCCCGCAACCCATCGCTGCAGCCGGGGCACTCGGCGACACGAACGCTAAAAAAATTGTATCGTGTCCGCTCTAACGAGGGAAGGGGGAAAGGGCTGGGCAGCCCGCCTTCTCGACGCAGCGCGCTCGCTTGATTGCGCTAGCAAAATTCAGTGCGGCTCTGCGTGCTTTCCGGTCGAAGTGCGTTCTTGACAGACGCCCGGGCCACGCCTAGCGTTCCCGCCGCACACTCTGGCCCAGCGCGCTACATGCACACGCGTTTGCGCTTGCAGGCTCGCAGGCGGGCTTGCTGGTGCGAAGCGCGGCGAGCACTAGCCCGCCACCGCCGAGAGCGCCGTCCTGAGGAGCAGATAGAGACCGGCCATGACGTTCACGCTCTCCGCCGAATCCGAGAAGATCCTCGACGAGCTTCTCACCCGCTATCCGACCAAACGCGCTGCATGCCTGCCGCTACTGCACTTGTGTCAGAGGCAAGCGGGCTGGGTTAGTCCCGAGGTGATCGACTTCGTGGCGAAGCGTCTCGAGATCGCCGCGAGCGAGGTGCAGGGGGTCGTGACCTTCTACACGATGTACCACCAGAAGCAGGTGGCGCCGAACGTCGTTTGGGTGTGTCGCACGCTCTCCTGCGATCTGCGCGGCGGCCGCGAGCTCCAGCACCATCTCGAAAAACGCTTCGGCTGCGGTGTGAACGAGACCAGCCAAGACGGCAAGTTCACGCTCAAGAAGGCGGAGTGCCTCGCGGCCTGCGGGCAGGCGCCGATGGTGCAGATCAACGACTCGTATCACGAGAACCTGACGCTCGAATCGCTCGACCGTCTGATCGATGACATCGCGGCCAAGACCGCGGTCGGGAAGCAATAGCGCATGGCTGACTTTCCCAAAGTGCTGACCAGCCGCTACGGAATTCCTCAGAGCCACCAGTTGAAGGTCGCCGAGCAACACGGTGCCTACTCGGCTGCGCGCCAGGCCTTCACAACCATGAAGCCCGAGCAGATCATGGCTGAGGTCAAGGATGCCAACATCCGCGGGCGAGGTGGCGCAGGCTTCCCCGCAGGCGTGAAGTGGGGGTTTCTTCCCAAGGACTCGAAGCTTGCGCCTTATCTGGTGATCAACGCCGACGAGGGCGAGCCGGGCACCTTCAAGGACCGGACGATCATGGAGATCGATCCGCATCGTCTGGTCGAAGGCTGCCTGATCACGATGCGCGCGGTCGGCGCACATGTTTGTTACATCTACGTGCGCGGCGAGCTGGTGGACTCGATCAAGCGCTTGGAAGGTGCCATCGAAGAAGCGCGCGAGCGCGGCTACGTTGGCAAGCAGCCGTTCGGCGTGGATCACCCGACACAGATCTACGTGCACATGGGAGGTGGCGCATATATCTGCGGCGAAGAAACCGCGCTGCTCAACTCGCTCGAAGGGATGCGCGGTGAGCCTCGCTTGAAGCCGCCGTTCCCGGCCGTGAAGGGTGCTTTCGGCGCGCCGACGATCGTCAACAACGTCGAGACCGTGGCCTCGGTGCCGGACATCATTCGGCTCACCGGCAAAGTCTGGTCGGACCAAAGTCGCCTGCCGCGCGACGGTGGCACGCGCCTATATGGAGTGAGCGGTCACGTGAAGAAGCCGGGCGTCTACGAGGCGCCGGTTGGGCTCACGCTGCGCGAGCTGATCTACGATTTTGGTGGAGGCATGTTGCGCGACGATCGCCCTCTCAAGGCGATCATCCCGGGCGGGTCTTCGACGCCGGTGCTACGGCCGGAAGATCTCGTTCATGCGCCAGACGCGGGCCATCCGCTGCACCCGTGGCACGGCAAGAGCCACATTGATGTGCCGATGGGCGTCGACACCTTCCGTGCGCTCGGCACCATGCTCGGCACTTGCTGCGCCATCGTGATGGACAACTCGGTCCAGATGGTCGACGTCGCGCGCAACCTCATGCACTTCTACTCACACGAATCCTGCGGTCAGTGCACGCCGTGCCGTGAAGGCACCGGCTGGCTCCACGACGTACTGGTCAATCTCTGCGACGGCAAAGGTCGTCCGCAAGACGTCGACCTGCTCGTAGAGATCGCCAACAACATGATGGGCAACACCATCTGTGCGTTCGCGGACGGCACCGCGATGCCGATGCTGGGCCTCTTGCAGAAGTTCCGCGATGAGTTTGTGGCCGCCGCCGCTAGCGGTGTGCCTGCGCACAGCCTGGGCGCGACCGCCCGTGTCTCGGGAGGTGTGGCGTGACCGCAGCGGCAGAGGGCGTGTTCTTTCTCTGCGCCGTGCTCGCGGTGCTGTCGGCGCTCGGCACGGTCAGCTTGCACAGCCCGATTCGCGCGGCCATGTCGCTGCTCACGCACATCCTGGCACTCTCGGGGCTATTCCTCGTCCTGCATGCACAGCTCTTGGCGGCGTTGCAGGTCCTGGTCTATGCGGGCGCGGTGGTGGTGCTCTTCGTCTTCGTGATCATGATGATCGGTCCAGCCGTGCCCGAGCCGCCGGTGCATCGGGGCTTTCTCATAAAGGTGCTGTCGGTCGGCGTCATGCTCTTGGTGACGACGGTGCTGATGATGTCGGTCCTGCCGGTGACTCTTCCCACGCTCAGCTTGGGCCCCTGCGCTCCCGGAGCCGGCGCTGAGTGCGCGCAGTTCGGCGGCGTGGCCGCGTTTGCGCAGAGTCTGTTCATGGACGCCCTGGTTCCTTTCGAGCTGATCTCCGTGCTGCTCACGGTGGCCATCGTAGGAGCGATCGCAGTGGCGCGCGGGCGCACTTCCGAGGAAGCCCAGGTCGCAGAGCAAAAGCGCAATGCCGCAGACAAGGCGTTGGAAGAACGCACTCTGCGCGAGAAAGCCATGGCGGCCGAAGTCTCGGCGCACGGCGGACACTAACGCGTGGCCGCTCTCGGCGGAGCCAACGCGCAACTTACGCGGAACTAGCAAAGGATAGCGTCGTGCAGATCGAAGTCGGTGATTACTTGGCGCTCGCGTCCATCGTCTTCGGCATTGGCGCGATCGGGTTTCTCGTGCGCCGCAATGTGCTGGTGCAGCTCATGTCGATCGAGTTGATGCTCAACTCAGTCAACCTGATGCTCATCGCGTTCAACCGCTACATGCCCGCAAACCATGCGGGCCAGCTCTTCGCGTTCTTCGTGATCGCTGTCGCCGCCGCGGAAGCTGCGGTGGGCCTCGCGATCGTCATAAGTCTGTATCGCCTGCGCAAGACCGTACATTCGGATCGCGCGGATAGCCTGAGGCATTAGCCCATGCACGACCCCAAGCTCTTGCTAGGCATCGTTCTCTTCCCGCTCCTGGGCGCGATCGTCAACGGCCTCTTCGGCCGTAACGCCAGTAGGCAGACGGTCCACTTCGTGGCCGTCGCCTCCGTCGCGATGTCCTTCGCGATCGCGGTGGTGATGTTCCGGGAGCTCTTGCTCCAGCACGCCGCCGGCGAGGAACACGTCTCGCTCTCTTACACCGCATACCAGTGGTTCTCGTTGACCCTGCGCGGTCGGCCACTCGGGATACCGGTGCGCTTCGTAATGGACGCGCTGAGCGGCGTCATGACGCTGGTCGTGACCGGCATCGGCCTGCTCATCCACATCTACAGCACCGGTTACATGAGCGAGGAGCCGTCGTATGCGCGCTTCTTCTCGTACCTGAACCTGTTCACGGCCTCCATGCTCATCCTGGTGCTCGGGTCGAGCCTGCCCGTGATGTTCGTTGGCTGGGAAGGCGTGGGAGTCTGTTCGTATCTGCTGATCGGCTTCTGGTTCGAGAACGGAGCCTACGCAGCCGCCGGCCGCAAGGCCTTCGTGGCCAACCGCATCGGCGACTTCGGCGTGCTGATGGGGATGTTCCTTCTGGCAAGCGCGAGTGGATCGTTCGAGTTCGCTGACATCAATCACTTCGCTCATGAGCACGCGGCGGTGCTCACCTCGGCGCTTTCGCTCGGACCGACCGGCTCACCCTACCTCGTGATCTCGAGCGTGAGCCTGGCCACCGTGGCGACGCTCTTCCTCTTCTTGGGCTGCACCGGCAAGAGCGCACAGATTCCGCTCTTCGTCTGGCTGCCTGACGCCATGGCCGGTCCGACTCCGGTCTCGGCGCTGATCCACGCGGCCACCATGGTCACCTCGGGCATCTATCTGGTGTGCCGGCTCTCTCCAGTCTTTGTGCTGGCGCCGCATACCATGGCCGTGATCGCCGTGACCGGCGCGGTGACCGCTCTAGTCGCGGCCAGCGTCGGCCTGGTCCAGAACGACATCAAGAAGATCCTCGCCTATTCCACGGTGAGCCAGCTCGGCTTCATGTTTGCAGCCGTCGGCTGCGGCGCCTTCGCCGCTGGCTTCATGCACGTCTACACGCACGCCTTCTTCAAGGCCTGCCTCTTCTTGGGCGCTGGCTCAGTGATGCACGCGGTGGGCGCGCACGGCGACGCGGACACCCGCACGCTGGGCGGTTTGCGCAAGTTCATGCCGCATACGCGCTGGACCTTCCTCGTGAGCTGCATGGCGATCGCGGGCTTCCCCTTCTTCAGCGGCTTCTTCTCCAAGGATGAGATCCTGGTCGGTGCGCTGGCATCTTCCGAGTACTTCACCTTCGCTCCCTGGCTCGGGCCGACCATCTTTGGGATGCTCTTCGTCGGCGCCACCATGACGGCGTTCTACATGTTCCGGCTCTACTTCCGGACCTTCAGCGGCGAATATCGCGGCGGTCCGCATCACGAGCACCACGGCGACGAGCACGGTCACCACGACGACCACGCGGAGCACCATGATCCGCACGAATCACCTGTGGCGATGACCTCGGCGCTGATCGTGCTCGGCATCGGCGCGATCTTCGCCGGCTACGTCTGGGTCGGGCTCGCTCACTTCGAACCCTGGGTCTTGTGGCTAGAGCCAGTGCTCGGCACCACCCACATCGAGCCTGCCCACAACCTCTCCTACGTCGCTGCCGGCTTCGGGCTAACGGCGTGCCTGTTTGGTTGGGGCACGGCCTACGCTTGGTATTTCAAGGGCAGCGAAACGCCGGCGCGCTTGGCTGCGAGCTTCCCGCGCGTGCATGCGCTGCTCATGGCCAAGTGGCGCATTGATGAGCTCTACGATGCGACCATCCTCGCCGGCTCTCGCATGCTCGGCGTCGTGGCGTCCAAGTTCGATATGTATGTGGTCGACGGTCTGCTCACCGACCTAACCAGCAACTGCCTGAAGCTCTCCAGCTATCTCTTCACGCGAGTGCAGAACGGCCTGGTGCATGCCTACGGCGCAGTGATGGCGGTCGGCCTATTGGCGGTCGGCGCCTTCTTCGTCGTGCCGCACGCGCGGCCGGCGGTGGTCGGCAAGCCCGATGGCCTTACTGTCTCGTTCGAGGCCAGCCGTGGCCTTGCCTACGAATATCGCTGGGACTTCGATGGCGACGGCAAGTACGACACCGAGTGGGATTTCAGCCCCGGCGCGAAGCACACCTTCACGAAGGCCGAGCTGCAGCGCGGCTACGTGGCGGTGCTGGAAGGCGCGGGCTACGGCGCGCGTGCCGAGCACTTGCGGCTTTCGCCTGGCGACAAGCGCGAGCTCTGCGAGCAGGATCTCGGTCCGAGTTGGCAGAGCGCGGATGATTCCACGTTACCGATCATCGCGGCCGACGGAACGGGGATAGTGGTTCAGCCGAATGGCGCACGCGTCCGCCGCGTCCGCAAGGATGGCCAGGATGGTCAGGCGCAAGCGCCGAGCGCGAAGGTGCATGTGGGCCGCGGCGAGCACGTCACCATCGGCGATGCGCGGCTCTCAGTCACCGGCCTGGTACGGCCGCGTCTCTTGGTTCGAAACGCCTTTGGCCTTTCGCGCACTCGTCTGCTCAAGCTCATGCTTCCCGAGGTCGAGGAGCGCGTCCATGCTGCCGTCGTCAGCCAGCTGGATCCGCTTGGCAAACTTGGCAAAGAAGGAGCGGGCCAATGAGCCAGCACCTCATATCCCTCTTGCTGCTGGTGCCGCTCTTGGCTGCGTTCGTGGTGCTCTTCGCGCCGCGCCAGATGGTCGGCTTCATCCGCGTCTTCACCGTGTTCGCCATGCTGGCCGAGTTCGGGCTCTCGCTCGGGCTTCTCGATGGCAGCTACCAGACGGCGGCTTTCCAGTTCCCAGAGCGTCACTTGCTGGTGCCGGCCTACGGCATCACCTACTCGGTCGGGATCGACGGCATCTCGCTCTGGCTAGTGCTGCTCACCACCTTCATCACGCCGCTCGCGACCTACGTGTCTTGGACGCACATCGAGACCAAGGTCAAGGAGTACGCGCTCTCGCTCTTGCTCCTGGAAGCCGCGATGCTCGGCGCGTTCGTCTCGCTCGACGTCTTCATCTTCTACGTATTCTGGGAGCTGATGCTGGTGCCGATGGTGCTCATCATCGGCATCTGGGGCGGCGCGCAGCGCATCTATGCGGCGGTGAAGTTCTTCCTCTTCACTATGGTCGGCAGCGTGCTGATGTTGGTCGCCATTCTCTACTTGGTCGCGCAATACAAGGCGCAGACCGGCCACTACAGCTTCGAGCTAGCCGAGCTGAAGCTCTTGCTGCTGCCCGTGCACGTGCAGCTCTGGCTCTTTGCCGCGTTCGCACTGGCCTTCGCCATCAAAGTGCCGATGTTTCCCTTCCACACCTGGTTGCCGGATGCGCACGTTCAGGCGCCGACCGGCGGCTCGGTGATCCTGGCCGCCGTGCTCCTCAAGCTCGGCACCTACGGTTTCCTCCGCTTCGCCATGCCGCTCTTCCCGTCGGGCAGCCACCGCATGGGGCCCTACATTGCAGGGCTCGCGGTCACCGGCATCATCTACGGCGCGTATTGCGCGTGGGTGCAGCGCGACGTGAAGAAGCTGGTTGCTTACTCCTCCGTGAGCCACCTGGGCTTCGTGATGCTCGGCATCTACAGCGTCACCTCGCAGGGCCTCTCCGGCTCGATTCTGCAGATGGTCAACCACGGCATCTCGACCGGCGCACTCTTTTTGCTGGTCGGCGTGATCTACGAGCGCCGTCACACCCGCAACCTCGACGAGTTCGGCGGCCTAGCCAAGGTCATGCCGGCATACGCCACGGTCTTCGTGATCGTGACCATGAGCTCGATAGGCTTGCCGACCACCAACGGTTTCGTCGGCGAGTTCATGATCCTCGCCGGAGCTTTCATGTCGGATCATCTCGGCGCGAACGGCCCGATCTGCGCGTTCTTCGCTGCCACCGGCGTGATTTTGGCAGCGGTCTACATGCTGCACGCGGTGCTCAAGATGTTCTGGGGTCCAATCACCAAGCCCGAGAACGAAGGTTTGCCGGATCTCACACGGCGTGAAGGCATCGCGCTTCTGCCGCTGGTCCTGCTGATCTTCTACATCGGGCTCTTCCCGGGCAAGATGCTCGGCGACATGCAAGCCTCGGTCGACACCTTTGCCAGCGAATACACTGCGAAGCTGGCCGCTGGTGATCAGCATCCGGATGCGCGAGACATCTTGGAACGCAAGCTGGTTCCTGCGGCAGCGCTAGCGCCCTTGGGACTACCCAGCGGGGAGAAGTCGGCGCGGCTCGACGCGCCTGCGCGCACGCTGCCGGTGCAACTCGTAGGAGGCGCGCAATGACCGCTTGGCTGCCGCTCGTCCCGCTCTTGCTCGTCTGCCTCGGCGCCTTCGCCCTGATGGTCGTCGACGTGTTCGCTCGCGAGAAACCCGAGCTCGCGACCCTGAGCACGGTGATCCTCTTCGCCGCGGCTGCCGTGGCTGCTGTGATGGCCACCGGCAAGGGAATCGCAGCACCTCCGCACGGGGTCGCGCCCTATCTTGCCGTCGACACCATGGCGCAGTTCTTCAATGCCACGATCTGCGCCGGCGCCGGCCTCTGCGCGCTCTTGGCAGGTGGCTACTTGCACGAGCACGGCTTGGAGCGTGGCGAGTTCTACGCGCTGCTCGTGCTGAGCGCGTTCGGGGCGATGGTGCTGGCAGCGGCCACGGATCTGCTCTCGATCTTCATCGGCCTGGAGACCATGTCGCTCGGCGTCTACAGCATGGTGGCGTTTCGCCGGGGCAGTCACCGCGCCGCTGAGGGCGGCATCAAGTACTTCCTGCTCGGCTCCTTTGCGGCAGCCATCTTCCTTTTCGGCTCCGCGCTGATCTACGGCGCGACGGGTCACACCGACCTCGCCGGTATCGGCCAGTCCATCCACGACGGGGACGCGTTGATCCGGCTAGTGGTGCTCGGCATGCTGATGTTGATCGTCGGTCTGGCGTTCAAGGTGAGCGCGGTGCCCTTCCACATGTGGACGCCGGATGCTTATGAGGGCGCGGTCACCCCAGCCACCACTTTCATGTCGGTGGTCGTCAAGAGCGCTGCCTTTGCCGTGCTCCTGCGCGTGCTGCTCACCTGCTTCGGCGACCAGCTATCCGCCGATCTGCGCACCGGCTGGCCGGGCGTGCTCGCGCCCATCGCCGCCATCACCATGGTTTACGGCAACATCGCGGCCGCTCAGCAAGCGAGCGTCAAGCGCATGCTGGCCTACTCGTCGATCGCACACGCCGGCTACATCCTGGTTGGTGTAGTGGCGCTGCACTCGGCTGATCCGCAGCTGCGCCAGATGGCAGTGAGCGGCGTGCTCTTCTATCTCGCCGCATATACCGTCTCCAACGTGCTGGCTTTCGGCTCGCTGATCGCACTCGGCTCCTACGGCAAAGAAGCCGTGAGCTACGAGGATCTCGCGGGTGCCGGTCGCCGCTATCCGTTGATCGCGCTGCCCTTCGTGCTCGGCGTGCTCTCGCTGATGGGCTTTCCGCCCACCGCGGGCTTCTTGGGCAAGTGGTACGTATTCAGCGCTGCCCTCGCCGGTGACGACTCGCTCTTGTGGCTCGTGATCGTCGGCGTCTTGGCCAGCGTGGTGGGCGCTTACTATTACCTGCGCGTCATCGTGTATCTCTTCATGAAGGCGCCCGAGCCCGGTGCACCCGTGGCTGTGCCCATGCGCTCCGGCTACGTGGTGGCGGCCCTTTTGCTCTCGGGCTACTTCGTGGTGAAGATGGGCGTGTCTCCCGCGAAGTACATCGACTACGCACTCGCTGCCGTGGGCAAGCTCAGCTAGATGCTCGGCACGGCTCCCAACCTGTCTTGCCTCTGGCTCGGCTGCGCGCTCTTCGCCGCTCTTGGCGCATGCGGCGGTGCTGCTGACAAGTCGGGAGGGCCGGAGAAGGCCGCTGTCGGCGGCACTGCACTGGCGCCTGTATCGAGCCCAAAGCCTGTGGCTTCGGCGGTGCTGACCGGCAGCGTGCGCATGGCTGCCGGCGCGAGCTTGCCTGCCTATCCCGAGGCACTCATGGAACGCTCGGTGGCGGGCTCGCCCGACCGCGGCACGTTTCCACCGATGTGCACACCGCCGAAGATCGCCGATCGGATGCCCGTGCGAGTCGCTCCCGACGGCAAGCTGGTCGGCGTGATGGTCGCGTTGAGCGACTTCAAGAACGCCCCGAAGCGTGCGCCGAAGTTGCATGAGGTCACCATCAAGGATTGTCGGCTCACGCCCAACCTGGTCGTGGCGATGATCGGTGACACGCTACGCCTCAGGAACGAAGTGAACTTCCCATTCTTGCCGGCGTTGGGCGTGACCAACTACAACGAAGGGTTGCTGCCCTCGCAGATCAAGGACATCAAGCTCGAAGAAGCGGGCGTGAAGGCCTTGCTATGCGGTTTCACGGCGCCCTGTGGTCGTAGCGATATCGTGGTCATGCACCATCCGCTCTTTGCGGTCACGGGTGAGGACGGCAAGTTTCGCATCGACGACTTCCCGGCCAACGAGGACGTGAAGCTCGATGCCTGGCACCCGCTCTTTGGCGCCGCCGAGCTGACTCTGCGGCTTGCGCCCGGAGAGACCAAGGATGTCGAGCTGACGCTGACGCCGAAGCCCATCGAGCCGGTGGTGCCGCCGACGCAGCCTGCGGCCGCTCCCGATGGCAAGGCGCTACACGGCAAGCATAAGGTGATCGCGCCCGAATGAGCCCGCACGGGCCGTCGGTCGTCACCCGCGCTGCCGCCCGCCGGCGCTAGGCGGCGACTCTGGCGCGGCCCGGCGTGCATTTGGCCGTTCGCGTCATGAGTTGGCCGCTAGTGTCGGCGCGGGCGTCGCTAGAGTGACTTGCGTTGGAATGTCGGCGCTCGCAGACCTGCGGCAATCGGCACTCTCGGGGCTCGGCCACACCGCGTAGGAGTGCGAAGGATGATGCGAAACATCAGGAGCGTGCGGTTTGTCGGCCTGATCTCGATAGTTCTGGTCGCCAGCCAGGGTGTAAGCACGTTCGCCGCACGCGCGCGGCCCGATGCAGCTGGCGGCGGCAGCGCCGCGGCGGCAGCGCCACGACCCGAAGATGCGTTGTTGGGCGAGTGGTGGACCGAAGGCAACGAAGGTCGCATCAAGTTCGTCAGGGTGCAGGACGGTACCTTGCGCGGGATCACGACCTGTTGCCCGCACCCCGGGGACGAGGCGCGCAATCCGTCGAAGGACGTGCACAATCCCAAGCCGGAACTGCGCTCTCGTTCGACGCTCGGCATCGTCATCATCTGGGCGCTGCGTTTTGAGGATGGTGAGTACCAGGGCGGCTATGTGTACAGCCCGCGTGATGGCAAGACGTACCGCATGAAGATCAAGATGATCGATCGCGACACGATCAAGATTCGTGGCTATCTGGCGATCCCACTGCTCGGCCAGAGCCAGATCTGGAAGCGTGCGAAGCTGCCGCCTGTAGCGAGTGCGCCAGCGCCCGCAGCCAAGGCACCCGCTCCCTAGCGGCGTGCGAGAACGGCTCAACCCGCTGCGATAGAAGGCCGAGATTCTCGGAAGTTGAGTGGGGTGACTCCGGTCCAACGCTTGAACGCGCGATGAAAGGCGGTCGCGTCGGCAAAGCCCAGCGCGTGCGCGGTCTCTTGTACCGAGCACTCGGGGTCACGCAGCAACTGGCACGCCCGCTCTTTCAAGGTGTTCTGTGCCAGCTCACGGTAGGAGACACCTTCCTCGGCGAGCCTGCGTCGCAGCGATCGTATGCTGAGGCCGAGCTCGCGTGCGGCGATTCGCATGTCCGGGCAGCTCGATGGTGATTGCGCGAGGAAGAACGAGTGTAGACGTTCTTGGAAGGTCTGTGGCCGCGAGAGTCGGTCGAGGCTGCGCTCGGCTTGCACGCGCAGCACCGCATGCAGCTCTGGATGCGAGTGCAGGTGCGGACGATCCAGGAGCTCAGTGCTGAAGTCGATGCCCGTGAACGCTTGTCGATAACGGTCGACGCCGCCGAAGACGCGGCTGCACTCGAGGTGATGACCAGGACGTGGGTGCTCGAAGTAGACCGCGTGCGCTTGGACCTTGGCGCCGCCGAAAGAGCGCAAGAGCCGCATCAGCCCGGCCAGTGCGAACTCCGAAAAGCTCGGGTCGAAGGACGCGTCGGAGCGCGGGAGCGTGCAACGTACCTGCGCAGTGCCAGCGCGTTCAGAGAAGTGCAGCTGCGCGTCATCCATGAAGAGTGGCTGGAACTGGCGACAGGCGGAGATCGCCTGCCGCAAGGTGGTCGCGTGCGCGATCAGATGCCCCACCAGGTCGAAGCCGAGCTCGCTCGACTGCACGCCGAAGTGCAGCCCGAAGGCGGGATCGCCTGTCAGGCGGATGGCGTGCAAGAAGAGTCGCTGGAATTGGTACAAGTCCACGCGGGCATCGAAGTCCTGGATGCAGGCGAGATCGAGGCCGACTTCGCGCAACAGGACCTCGCGGGCGACACCGCGCTCTTCGGCGACCCCGACCAGGACACGAACCAGCACGCCCGAGACACCGATCCCCGTGCTCAGTTCAGGGAAGGCAGCGAGCCGGAGACTACGGACAGGGCTTGCAGAGCTTGAAGCCAAGAGTGCCGATGGTGCCATGGCAGCATTCTCCTCTAGGACAGTCCGTATCACAGAAGCAGAGCGTGTGGCATGCGCCGTTGGCGCCGGCAACCGTGCTCGTTCCGGTGCCGTCACTGGCGTGATGGCCATGCCGCACCCGAAACCTGGCCTGAACGGTCAGCGCTTGGCCGCTTCGACGGCTTACACTGCGCAGATACTCTCCGTCCCGTACCCCGTCCGAGTTGGAACCGACCATGACCCTTCGATTGCACGCGTTGCCTCGACGTTCGGCTGTCTTGTTCCTCGCGACCGGCGTCGCTCTCTTGCTCGCGACCGGCGTCGCTTTGCTCGGCTGCAACCAGCAGCACGGTCCGGGTTTGCCTCCGCTCCAAGGCCCTGGCGCTGCCGCGGCACCGACCATCGTCGCGCCGGAGCCGGAGGCCAGAGAGGAACAAGCTGGCCCGCTCGACCGAGCCAGCACAGGGACCTTGCGCGCACGCGAGGTGGCGGCGCTTGGCCCCAAGGAGTCTGGCGTGATCGTGAGCCTCTCCGTCAACGAAGGTGATCGCGTGCGTAAGGGTCAAGTGCTCTTCCGCCTCGACTCGGCGCAGATCGCGCTCGCGGTGGAGCAAGCCAATGCGGCCCTGGCGTCGGCGAAAGTGCAGACCGCCTCGGCGCAGACCCTCTTCGACCGTGTGAAGGCGCTGCGCGAGCACGGAGCTGCGACGCCTGATGTCTACGACCAAGCCAAGGCGCAGGTCGACAGCGCGCGCAGCATGGTGGTGCAGGCCCAGACCGCCGTGGATTCCGCGGCGCATCGGCTGAGCAACATGGTCGTGACCTCGCCGCTCGATGGGGTGGTCACTGAGAAGCGTATGAACGTCGGGGAGAACGCCACGCTCATGCCGCCGTCGATCGTGCTGGTGATCCAGAACGTCGATCAGCTCGAGCTGCACGCGCGCCTGCCGGAGATGGCGTTGTCGAGTGTGCGTGAGGGCGGCACGATCAAGGCGCGCTTTCCAGCCATCCGAATCAGCAGAGAGGTTCGGGTCAAGCGCATCGCGCCGACCGTCGATCCGCGCACGCGTACCATCGAAGTGGTCGCCGACCTGGACAATCGTGACCACCGCTTGCTGGCCGGTATGCTCGTCGAGGTCTCGTACGAGCAGGCTGTGGCTGACGAGCACGCGGAGCGGCCCCGATGAGACTCGCCGACGTCTTCATAAGGCGACCCGTGTTCGCCGTGATGTTGATCGCGGCGCTGGTGGTCTTCGGGTTGATTAGCTATCCGCGCATCGGCGTCGACCTCTTTCCCAACGTCGAATACCCGGTGGTGACGGTGACCGTGACCTATCCCGGTGGCGACCCGGAGACGATGGAAAGCA
>JADGRG010000633.1 GCA_017881145.1 Sandaracinaceae bacterium
CGCGGACGCCGCCGGGACAGCGCACAGCTGCTTGCGCCGCTCATCGGGCCCAAGCTCGAGGACCTCGAGCTCGAGATGCACATCGACCAGAGCGTGATTCACAGCACGCGACGGGCGGCGACAGTGATGGCTGTGGTCGTCGCCGCCATCGGCGGCTTGGCGCTGATCGGTTGGGCGTGCTGCACAAGAACTCGATCGTCGATAAACGCGCATGATGTTCAAGTGTTGCCGGCGTGCTCGCACAGGTCTTTGGGCCGTGTCCAGCGCCATGGCAGGCATGTCACCGTGGTTGAACGTCGTCGCTACCGCTGCAGTATCTGCTCCTGATGCTTGCCGGCTGGATGAGGCGCGAGCAGCGCGCCGTGATCGAGTACCTGCTCACCGAGCCGGCGGTGCAGCGCGAGCTCAACGCCGGCAAACGGCTGCTGTTCACGGACGCGCAACGCAGAAAGCTCGCTCGCGCGGCCAAGCGGCTCAGCCGCAAGACACTGGCAGGCATCGCGACGCTCGTCACGCCCGATACGCTGGTGCGCTGGTACCGCGAGCGGGTGGCCGCGAAGTACGATGGGAGTGGACGTTGTCGACCTGGGCGAGCTCGCACCGCGCCCGCGCCCCGCGGCACGGTCTACCCGGCGCAGGGGGCATAAGATATCGTACGTTAACTCGCGAGCGGCCCCCGCTTCATGTGGCCTACGCCAACGCTTTCGGCTCTGCGACCCGCAGCGGAAGCCACTGACCCAACGCACCTCACGAGACCCCTGTTCGGGGCCCGGACGAGGCGGTATCCTTGTGCTTGGGGGGTGAGCATCGACATTGGGCCACAGTCGAACGCGCTTTCGGCGGCGCAGCTGACGGAGCGTCTGCGCATTCTCGCTGAGTGCGCGCACGAGTTCTCGACGGCAACGCAAGAGCCCGAGCAGCTGCTCTGCGCTGTGGCGCCGCGTCTGGCGGAGGTCGTGAAGGATCAGTGTGTGGTGCGCCTGGTTTCGGAGGACGGGACGAAGTTCGTGCTCGTGGCCGTGCACGCACTGGACGAGCACATCGCGCAGCTGTCGCGTGTTGCGTTCTGCGAGCCGATTTCCGTGGCCGAGAATTCGGTGTCGCAACGTGTGCACGAAACAGGAGAGCCATTCGTCGCGCCCGATGTGGACCTGGAGGCGCTGCGCAAGCACACGACCGCCGAGTACTGGGAGTACACGCGCAACGCCGGCTTCCACACTTTCATGATGGTGCCGCTGCGGTTTCGTGGGCGTTCGCTCGGGCACCTGCTGCTCACGCGCTATCGCGCGGAGACCCCGGCGTTCGACCAGCACGACGTCGAGCTCGCCTGTGCTCTGGCCAATCACGCGGCCATTGCAATTGCCAACTCGCGCTCGTATCTCGCCGAGCGCAACGCACGCGCTGCCGCGGAGAAGGCCAACGAAGAGCTGCAGGCATCGGAGGCACGCTACCGCCTGATGTTCGAGGCGAGCCCGCTGCCCAAGTGGATGTACGACGTGGAGACCCTGCGCATCCTGGCGGTCAACGGCGCCGCAGTCCGCGAGTACGGCTACTCCCGCGACGAGTTTCTCGCGATGAGCGTCGCAGACCTACGACCGCCGGAGGACGTCGCTGCCTTTCTCCAGGTGGTTCGCGATCCGCTCGACAGCTCCAGGTTCGGCATCTGGAGGCATCGCAGGAAGAACCATGAGGTGTTCCAGGTCGAGGTTACCGTGCACACCTTCGCACTCGCGGGCCGCAGCTGTCGGCTCGCGGTGGGAAGGGACGTGACGGAGCGCCTGCGCTTGGAAGAACAACTTCGTCAGGCGCAGAAGATGGAAGCGGTGGGCCGGCTCGCGGGCGGTGTCGCTCACGACTTCAACAACTTGCTGTCCGTCATCCTCTGCTACACGGACTTTCTGCTCGGCGACATGCAGCCGGATGGGCCGATGCGCGACGACGTGGTCCAGATCCAGAGCGCGGGCAGGCGCGCCGCAGACCTCACTCGGCAGCTGCTCATGTTCAGCCGCCAGCAGGTGCTCGAGCCGAGAGTCCTCGATCTCAACGAGGTGCTCACGAGCATGGACAAGATGCTGCAACGCATCCTGGGCGCCGACGTGGATCTCGTGTCGCTTCCTACGCGCCCGCTCGGCCGGGTACGAGCCGACCCGACCGGCGTCGAGCAAGTGATCATGAATCTCGTGGTCAACGCCCGCGACGCCATGCCCGAAGGCGGCAAGCTCACGATGGAGACAGACAACGTGGTTCTCGACGAGGTCTACGCAGCGACTCACCTCGGCGTGAAACCGGGGCCGCACGTGATGCTCGCCATCACTGACACCGGCACCGGCATGGACGAGGCCACGCGCGCCCACATTTTTGAGCCCTTCTTCACGACCAAAGAGAAGGGCAAGGGCACCGGGCTCGGTCTGTCGACCGTGTTCGGGATCGTGCAGCAGAGCTCCGGGAGTGTCTGGGTCTACAGTGAGCTCGGCCGAGGCACGACTTTCAAAGTCTACCTGCCTCAGGTGGACGCTGACCTCGACGGCATCGTGGACCACTCGGTCGAGCCGCGCGCGCCGCTGCGAGGCTCGGAGACGATCCTGCTCGTCGAAGACGACGACCAGGTGCGCGCTGCAGCTCGCGGGATCTTGCTCCGGAGCGGCTATCACGTCATCGAGGCGCGCAACGCGGGCGAAGCCCTGCTGCACTCGGAGAAGTTCCCCGGAAAGATCCACCTCCTGCTCAGCGACGTCGTGATGCCTCAGATGAGCGGCCCCGAGCTCGCGAAGCGGTTGACCGCCGCTCGCGCCGAGATGAAGGTGCTGTGCATGTCCGGCTACACGGATGACAGCATCGTCCGGCACGGCGTGCTCGATGCGCAGCTCGCGTATCTCCAGAAGCCGTTCACGTTCCAGACGCTGACGATGCGCGTGCGCGAGGTGTTGAGCTGAGCAGCCAGGTTTCCGATCGTTGGGCGGAGGCTCGTAACGACGGCGAATTGCTGCAGAGCGCGAGACCCGTGAGGATCAGAAAGTGCAGCGTTGTGGGCTTCATCCGTGCCAAATCCCAGCCCAACTACGCGTCCCGAAACATCCCTAGACCGCCTGCAATCGGGCACGGTTCTCCGACACATACGCTCGGAATCGCGGCCGAATTGTTCGGCGCGTGACTGGGACAGGACGCGGTGCACGCACCGTCGTACGGCGCTTGCACCGGCACGAACGTCGCCACGCTGCTCAGCCTTGCGGTGGGCTTCCGGTTGATCGGCGGCAACTTCGAGCTCTTCGCCGCGCCGAAGGTCGACGCGCTCGGCCTGTGTCCGAGCATCCACCTCAACCTGAATCTCGCGCACTAAGTTTTGCGCGGGTCACGCCAGCGGCAACGAATGCAGCTTCGAAGCGCGCAAGGCGAGCCTCGACCGCGACTCGCGCACGAGCCTTGCTTCGCAGCTCGATCCGGGACTTGAAGCCACCCCATGGCTTGTGGGACCGCCGCCAGGCAAGACGGTACGGCTTGACGCTGACGGCTGCGAGAAGAGCAGGGCGCACCTGCGCGTCACGCCCTCGCGTCATCCGACCTCGCGGCTTGCGCCACGCATACCGCGCGTAGATGACACGCATCGGCGTATCGGGATGGTTCGGGGAGCTTCATGTGGACACGTTCCTCCTGACGCCCTCGGGATTCTGTGTCTTGCTTGCCGCGACCTTGTTCGGAGTCATGCCCTCCGAGTCGGCGCGCTCGAGCTGCAGCTCGGTTTGAGTCAGTGGAGCGGAGCTGGGTTGGGTTGGCGCGGGACTGGACTTCTTCGAGTGTGTTCTTGCCACGGCGGTTTCTCCTGAAAGAAACCATGAAGCAGCAAGCAGCGTGCCAGCAAGTGAAGCGCGGCGAGAAAGAAGGACTCGCTGATTGCCTACGCGCAGGAGCTACCGCCAAAACGCCCCGGCGGGACATTTGGACGCGTCGGCGACGGAAAGCCGAGCCGGGGCAACGACCAGCAAGGCGTGGGACCTGATCGGTCCGCACCACTGCGTTCAGGCGCGCAGCGTCTTCAGCGCGTTAGTCCAGCGCAGCAGCTCATCCAACATGCCGGTCACGGCCTTGGCTTGCGTGTCGGCCGGATCGAAGACGCCGTCTTTCAGATGTTGGCTGAAGAAGGGAATCGATACCGCTTCCGGCAGCGGCATCATCTTGAGCGTGGTGAGCACGCCCTTGGTCATTTCCACCGAGCGCGTGCCAGCTGAAACACCACCGTAGCTCACGAAGCCGGCCGGCTTGTAGTTCCACTCGAAGTAGAGGTAGTCGAGCGCGTTCAAGAGCGCAGGCGGCATGCTGTAGTTGTACTCGGGCGTCACGAACACGAAGGCATCGGCGCCCGCGACGAGCTTGCTCCAAGCCTTGGTGTGCTCGTGCTGGTACTGCCGCTTCATCGGGTGGTTGGGCTCGTCGAGCAGCGGCAGGTTCACCTCTTTCAAGTCGACGCTTTCGACGTCGAACTTAGCGTGCTGCGTGGCTTGCTGCGCAAACCACTTGGCGATCGATGGGCCCACGCGCTGCTCGCGGGTGCTGGTCGTGACGATTTTCAGCTTTGGCATGATGATCTCGCTGGCGGCATGAGCCTGCGCACGGCGCGCGGCTAGTTACGTGCACACTCCTTTGCAGGTAGCTACGCGCACACCACTCTAAGGCACACTTTCGCAACCGCCAGCCATCTCGGCAGGAATGCACGGTTGCACGGCCGAAACGCTCCCGCGGCGTGGGCTCGCAATCGGCAGCGCAAGTGCGCCCCGTGCCACCGGTTCAGACGACGCTCTGAATGCGCTCGATCAGTAGGCGGTTGAACGTATCCTCCGCCTCGAGATTGGTGAGGTGTCCTGCATCTGGAATGATGTGCAGGGTGGCGTGAGCGATTTGATCAGCTAGGAGCTGTGCAGCGGACGGCGGCGTGATCAGGTCGTCCGCGCCAGCGATGACGCTGGTCGGCACCGGAATCTCCGCCAAAGTCGCCGTCGTATCGGTCCGCGTGGCGAGGGCGACGAGCCCGAAGCCGTGGCCGATGCCCCGGATCTCACCGTGCCGCTCGCCGAGCGCTTCGGCAACGAGCGCGCCGACACTCGCTGGTCGAGCTTCCAGACCGCGATGCACGATGCGGTGAGCGCCGTCCTTACGAGCGTCAGCAGCAACGGCTCGCGGCTGATCAGCACGGAGTGCCGAACCACGCTGTGCCGAACCGAGATCGAGCTGGCCTCGCCGCCGATGGTCACCTTCGTCGACCTGAGCAACCGGGTGCAGCAGGATCCACTGATGGCCTCGGCCAGCGGTCGGTACCACGTGGATGGCAACCGCGCGGTGATCTACACGGCGCCGCCGGGTGTGGCGCTGGAGTAGGCGCGTACGCCTCGCTCGGAGACGTGAAGTCACGCGTCTGGCCCCTCCTTGCTGGCCGGCGAGCACTACCCGACCCACATCCGGTCGTACTCGTCCTTGGCCACAGTCCCAGGCCGGTCGTTTTCGCTCACCATCAGGACGCACAATCTTTCGAACAACTCCCGATCTCTCTCCCATTGCGCAGTCAGGTTCCAGTGCTCGTCGATCAGAAGGTGGACCTCGATCTTCAAACGATCGGTCCGGGCGAGTATGGTGCCCCCGAAGTGCCTTCAAACGCCGTCAGATTTCTGGGTGTGGCGTATGATCCTCTGACGAATCCAGGTGGCCCGAGGCAACACTTCAGTTTTCAGTGCGTTGCAGCGGGCTCTGTTTTGATCACGATCCCGC
>JADGRG010000634.1 GCA_017881145.1 Sandaracinaceae bacterium
AACCGATCGCGCGTGGGAGAGGGCAATTCTTTGCGAGTGCCCGTTGCATCCCGAAGGCGGATGCGGACTGCAGAAGCTCGGGAGCTATCCCCGAGTGCAGCCGGCGGGTGCGCGAGTCGCACGATTTCTGTGCCCGCTTTCGGGAGTCTCGATCAGCCTGCTGCCTGCATTTCTGGCGGCTGGCTGTCGGGCACGCTCGATGAGGTAGAGTCTGTGGTGCTCGCCGTCGAGCAGGCCGGTGGGGTCGCAGCGGCGCTCGAGCAAGCGATGAAGTACAGGCGCGACATGGTCAACCCCGACGCGATGATCTCGATGCGTCGCCAGTGCGAGCTGGTCGGTGTCACCGTCAACGCAAACCAGTCCTCGGGATTCCCTTGGGTGCAGCTCAGGCCAGATCCAGTTCGATGCTGACGTGAGCTGAAGAAAACGCGGGGAATCTGCGAGATGCTGAGGTTGCGAAGCCAACCAATAGCCCACGGACGCCCCGCATGAGCACGATATCCCCGCTGAGCCTTGTCCGAAGCCCCGAGGTTGAGGAAAGCGCGCCGAGCGCCGAGACGCTTCGAGCGCGGGTTCATGGTGCGGTCGATGACGTGCTCGGCGTCGTGCTGGGGATCGCTGCGGCACCCATCGTCACCGAGCTGCGACAGCAACTATTGGCCATTCCCAAGACTGGGCCCGGCAACAAGGGCCGTCGAGAGCGGCTCGAAGAAGACCTGCTCTACCTCGAGCGCCGCCTGCCCAACATTCGCTATGGCTCGCTGCGCAGGCGCGACCTGGAGATCGGCACTGGCGCCGTCGAGGGCGCCGTCAAACGCATCATCGGCCAGCGCTGCGACCACGGCGGCATGCGCTGGATCCGCGAGCGCGTCGAGGCCGTCGTCCAGTTGCGCTGCATCGAGGTCAACGGCCAGTGGCACGACTTCGAGGCCTTCGCCCACAGACGCATGCATGAACGCGCTCTCGTCTACGACCAAGCCCAGCGCCTTCAAACCTCAACCCCGACTGTTACCGCGCAGCGTAGCTGGCGGATCGCGCGTCGATCTCCCGCAAGCTGCGGACAACGAGCACAGGCAGATCGGTTGCGAGCTGGCAGCAAGTCGCGTCGAAGTTCTGCTTGCGAGAAATGACCCGTCCCTGACTGGGGGCATGCCGGCACCGTTCGATCTGTGCGCTTGCGTGTCGTTCCCGCTTAGGTTTCGCTGCGCCGTCCACGACCGCACCTGAGCGCTCGCGTGCACTATTGCGAATGTGGCTACGCCGGTAGCCCTGCATCTACACAGCTTTCGAGGTCACGTCGTGGTACCCGGTTCGCACTCTGGGCATCGCGGCGGGCAGCATACCGCTGACGGAGGTCGTTGCGATGCGCGCGGCTCAGCGGTCAGCGAGTGCGCGCCATCGCGTCGACGACCGCCAGGAGAATGGCGCGCTGACAATCAGCAGCAGCTGGCTCCCCACGAGGTCACGATCGCTGGCCAGGCCGCCCGAGAGCACACACGGGTCAATCTTGTCCGAGCGGCGAAGCTCTTGCACGCTCGCGCGGCGCTTGCGCTGCGTCTGCTGCGACCCAAGCCGCTGCGCGTCACCGGCAGCTCGTGATCGCGATCTCGAGCTGGGCCATTTCTCGCGAGCAACGGTGGGTCACTCTTGGCGAGCGGTGAAGGCATAGCGAGGGACCAGCGCAGCGCGCGCAGCTGACGGCGGTGCGGGTGCGGCGCTACGCCTGCCAGCACTGCTTTGCCGTGGTGATGGCGGTGCCGAGCGTGGTGCTGCGCGCGATGCGCTACAGCGCGAGCACGATCGCGCTGGCACTTGGGCTGTGGTCGCACGGCGGCTACTCAGCGCGCGGTGCGCGCAGCCGTGAGCAGCACACGCATACTGGGCGCGACCGCGGCCGCGGGCTGGGCGTCGTTGCGTCGCTGGTCGCGGGCAGCGCCGCTGCTCTTCCCGAAGCTGCCAGCGTGGCCGCCTCCGGCCGCACCGCGCGCGACGGCTGCGTTCGGCGATTCTGTGGTGGCCGCCTTCTGCGCGGCACGGCGGAGCGTGTCGACGCCTCCTGCCAGACACCCGCGTGCTCTACTGGGCTCTGGCCGGCCGTGCGACCTTGCTGGGAGCAGGGCTTTACTGACGCCCGCAGGCTCGCGTCAACGCGCGAATATGCGATGACGGTGCCACGTCTCCGTGGCACGATACGCTCCCATGAGGGTCACGTTTGTCGTTCCCGCGGACCATTTTTCAGGAGGCATGAAGGTCGTAGCGATCTACGCGGAGCGCCTGCAGCAACGGGGACATCAGGTAATCGTTGTCTCGCCCGAGAGGCGGGTGCCAACCCTAAAGGGGCGCGTGCGGTCACTGATTCGCGAGGGACTTTGGTTCCAGGAAGAAGCGCATTCGCACTTCGACGGACGCAAGGTGGACCTGCGGATCTACAGCCCCCACCGACCGGTCGAGGATTCCGATGTTCCGGATGCCGAGGTGATTGTCTCGACGTGGTTCGAAACCGCGTTTTGGGTTGCTAAGCTCGCACCGAGCAAGGGCGCCAAGGTCATCTTTATCCAGGGCTATGAAACGCTGCCGGAGCTTCCACGACCGCGAATCGACGAAGCCTGGCGGCTTCCATTCCAGAAGATTGTGATCTCGCGATGGCTGAAAGAGCTTGCTGCGGACAAGTTTGGC
>JADGRG010000635.1 GCA_017881145.1 Sandaracinaceae bacterium
GCATGGGCGTGCCTCGCCTGGCCCGCTAACCTCAACTCTGCGAACCGCCGTGTACGGATCCGTATGCACGGTGGTGTGGGAGGGGATCGGCGAGGCATTCCTCGCCGGCCCCTATCCCGATCCCGCTCCCAAGGCTCGTCGCATGGTGCGACTTCCTAGCGCGGCCACGTCGCCAGAAGAACCACCAAAAGTGGAGCAAAGAACCCTGCGTCCATTTGAGGTTGAGCAATCATCGAGCGAAGGCCGATTCCCACCGTCATCCGGTCGCCTTCGTGCAAATAGCGAATCGTCGGCGAGAGCATGAATGGTCCAGCATCTCCGACACCGGTGCCGGTCACCCGCGACGAGAAGCGCGAGTGGCCGACGCCAAGGACACAGCCAATCTGGAGTCTATTTGCCGACATGGAACCGCCCAAATGCAAAGACAGGCCTGGCTGCGTGCCAGGCGATAGCCGGCATAACCACCACCCAGTCTGCCAGCCGCCCAGCCCCGCGTCACCCGCCTGAGCAGCTACCCCTGGCGGCGGAACAAGACGGCTTGCTGCTGACACTCGGTGCCGATCCGTTCCCGGCCATCAACGACGTGATGCGCTGCGGCACAGGCGACATGCCGTCGGCGCAGGATGTGCTGCAGCGCGCGAGCGCCTTCTTCACCAGCCACCAGCGCGGCTTCGGCATTCGCACGCGCGCTCATGTCGATGGCGATCTGATCGAGCTGTGCAAAGCGCGCGGCTTGTTCCTGATCGGCGAAAGTCCGGGCCTGGGAGTCACCAGGCCCGTGCCGGATTCTGCGCTCCCGAGCGCAGCCCGTAGCTTCGAGCTGCGCCACGTTCAGGATGCCGCCAGCGCGGCCGACTTCGTGCAGGTGTGCAGCGCGAGCTACGCCACGCTCGGCCTACCCGCTGCGAGCGCAAGCAAGCTCTTCGCGCACCCGGAGCGCCTGCTCGAGCCACACATGCGCAGCGTAGTCGCGTACGACGGGCCAGCACCGATCAGCGCCGCGCTGGCGTTCTTGAGTCACGGCATCGGCGGTGTGTATTGGGTCGGGACGGTGCCTGGCGCGCGCGGTCGCAGCGCGGCCGCGTACTGCACGCAGGCCGTGACCAACTGGTGCTTCGACCAAGCAGTGAGCGCCGTCGCGCTGCAGGCGAGCAAGCAAGGCGAGCCCATCTACCGCGCGCTGGGCTTTGCAGAGTTCGCGCGCTACCCGTGGTTTCTGTGCGGGCCCGCTTGAGCTGGGCGGCCGCTCACTTCGTAGGCGACAGGGTATCGAAGTCGACGAGCCCTCGCTTGGGCGGCTGTCACGATCGCGAGCACCGCGTAGTCGATCGCTCGATAGCTCGGTCGCCGCACGTCGTTGAAGCGCGCGGCCTGCGGGGGACGCCTTATAACAAAGGGCGCTGCCGTTGTTCACGATCACCTCGAGGTCGAGCGACTTGCCGCCGTGCGCTGCAAATTTTCCTTGCACCCGCCGGTCTCGTCACTAAGGCTGCTCGGCATGTCTAGCTGGGCGCTGCGACTGGCTCCGGCTGCACCAGGGCAGCGTGCATGACCTTGCTTCAGAGCGATCGGACGCTGCTGCAAGCGTTCCGCGCTGGCGAGCGGGACGCGCTGCGTCGCGTCTACGTTCACTACTTCGATGCGGTGCGGGCCGTGTTTGCGCGCGGCTTTGGGCTGCTAGGTGCGCCGCCCCGACACGTGCCGGGGATCGCGGACCGCGGTGCGCAGCTCGACGGCGTGCAGGATGCCTTCGTGCGCGCGTTCGAGGAGCGTGCACGTCTGGCCTACGATGCCCTCAGGCCCTATCAGCCTTATCTCCTACGGATCGCCAAGAACCTGCGCATCGATCAACTGCGTGCAGCAGGTCGGCCGGGACACGACCTCGCCGTCACGTTCGACGATCAGCTTCGCGAGGCGCAGCCGGCGGACGTCAGCGCGGAAGACGACCTGCACTTTCGCACGCTCAGTGCCGCCACGCGAAGCTTCCTCGAAGAGCTCGACACCGAGTCGCAACGCTTCGTAGAGCTGCGCTTCGTCGAGGAGCTGTCGCAAGCCGACGTGGCAGCTCGGATGGGCGTGACGCGGCGGCGGGCTCGCACCCTCGAGGCCCAGGTGCAGCAGGGGCTTGCCCGTTTCTTGAAAAAACGCGGGCTCCGCTGATTTTCACCGGCCCAAGCGGCCACCTTCATCGTAGTACGGGGGGTAAAGGCACGCGTCTTCTTGGCGAAGGTGCACGGCAAGACCATGGAAGAACCCGACCTCGCGCGGCTGCTGTCCGGCAGGAATCGGCCTTCGGTGCTCGAAAAGGAAGCTGCTTTCGAGCAGGTGATGGCGCGCATGCCGAAACGCCCGAGCCGCTGGCTGCGCGGCGTGGGGCTGTCGACGGCGGGCGCGTTGGCGGCTGCGTTGATGGTTTGGCTGAGCTCATCGAGACACGCGACCGAGCTCGGCGAGCTTGCAGCCCGCGGCGCGGCGACCACAGTCCCAAACAGCTTCGAGCTTGTCTGCGGCCTGCGCAAAGCAGCCGGGCACTGCGTGCAGGGAGACAAGCTTGGCTTCGTGGTGCATGCGCCTGCAGATCGCTTCTTTGCTGCGTTTGCCCGTCGATCCGATGGGACCGTCCTTTGGTATTGGCCAGCGCTTGCCGGCAAGAGCATCCCAGCCAGCGCGCTCGCTGCGCTCAATGCCAGCTCCGACGCCGTGCTGCTCGACTCCGCGCACGTAGCAGGGCGCTACACGATCTTCGGTGTGTTCTCGACTCGGCCGCTCGGTCGCGAAGCCATCCAAAGCGCGCTCGGGGCCGACCTTAGCGGACGCGTCGGCATCGAGGTCGTGCAACGTGCGCTCTCCGTGGAGGCGCCATGAGGTGCTGGCTTGTTGCTTCCCTGCTGCTCTTCGCCAGCGCGGGGTTGGTCCAACGCGCGCACGCTGAACGCGTGGTGTACGCCCTTGCCATTGGCAACAACGCGCCGCCGGTCGCGCGCACGGAGCTGCCGCTTCTGCACTATGCCGACGACGACGCTGTCCGCTACTACGAGCTCTTGCGCCGCGCGGGTACACACGCGCAGCTCTTGACCGTGCTCGATGCCAGCACCGAGCGGCGCTTTCCGGGGCTTGCTGCTCGAGCGTCGGCTCCCACGCTCGCGAACTTGCGCCGCGCACTAACAGCCTTCCGAGCGTCGATGCAGCAAGAGCGCGCGCACGGCAACGAGCCAGTGCTCTTCCTGACGTTCAGTGGACACGGCGCGATCACCGAGCAGGGCGAGCCGTTCCTCGCACTTGCCGACGAGAATCTCACGCGCAGCGTGCTCTACGACGAAATCCTGCCCGCGTTCTGGGACCTGCCCGTGCACTTGATCATCGATGCTTGCGAAGCGGGTGCGCTGGTTGGTGCTCGCGGCGCCTTCGACAGCACGCTGGACGCGCCGCACACCCTGCTCGGTGCAGATGCCGCGCAGCTGGTCCGTGAACATTCGCTGGCACGCTTCCCGAACGTGGGCGCGCTGGTTGCAAGCTCCGCCGGTCAAGAAGCGCACGAATGGTCGAGGATCGAGTCGGGCGTGTTCACGCACGAAATCGTCTCGGGGTTGCTCGGCGCGGCCGACGTCAACGGCGACGGGCGCATCGAATACAGCGAGGTACAAAGCTTCGTCGCTGCCGCCAATCGTGATGTGTCCGATCCGCGTGCTCGGCCAGAAGTGATCGCCCTGCCACCCGCAAACAACCGGCACGCCGTGTTGATCGACCTCGGCCAGCTCCACGACGTGGCGTTCCTGCGCGGCGATGCCGGAGCACTCGGGCGCTTTCACGTGGAGCTCGAAAATGGCCTGCGCTGGCTCGAAGCAAACCTCGACAGCAAGCTTCGCGTGGTGCTCGCCTTGCCGCGCGGCGTCGAGGCTTACGTGCGCACGGCCACGCGCGATGCCGTGGTGCCCGCGACGACGGGTGCGCTCTCGCTGCGCAGCCTCAGCTTCGCTGCGCCTGCCGATACCGGACGCGGTGGCATCGACAGCTCCTATCGCAAGGACTTGTTTCAGCGGCCCTTCGGTCCCGACTACTATCGTGGTTTCATCGACGCCACGGGTGTGCCCGGCGTGGAGTTCTCACGCACTCGTTCGCTTGCGACGCGCGCTGCAGCTCGCTCGAAGCTGCCTGCCGTCGTCGCCTTCGGCGCCGGGGCAGCGGCTCTCGCGGTCGCGGTCGTGACGGGCGCGCTTGCGCTGCACACCAAAGCCGACTTCGACGACACCCAGCTGATGCGCAGGGCCTCGGAGCTCGACAACCGCTACCGCACGCAGACCACGATCAGTGCCGTGGCGCTGGCACTGGCTGCGGTTGGCGGCGCCACCGGTTGGGTGCTTTGGCCAGCCGCCGCGGTTGGCGGCGAGCAGCATGTCGGCATCGAGCTGCAGCTCGGCATGCAGAGGCGCTGGTGATCGAGCAACGAACGCGAATCGTGCGGCCCATGCGCGCGGCAGCTGCGTATAGACGAGCAGGGACACGAAAGAGCGCACAGTGCTCGGAGGATCCAATGAAGCTCAGAACCTGTTGGTGGGTCGTGGTCAGTTTGCTCGCGGGACTAGGCGGTTGCGGGCTGAGCATGCGGGACAAGACAAGCTGCGTTACGGCGAGCGATTGCCTCAACGGCTACGTCTGCGTCCGCGGAGAATGCAGCTCTGGCAACGTCGCGGGCGCGGATGCGGGCTCGCGACCGAGCAAGGATGCCGGCAGCACCGCGTCGATGTCTGACGACGGCGGACAAGAGCGAGGTGGCGATGCCGGGCAAGATCTCGGGCACGACGCCGGACCGCTCAGCTGCGACGTGATCCTGCACGTGAACGCGCAAAGCTCACGCCCCACACCGACGGGCGCAAGTTGGAGTGATGCGTTCAAGAGCCTCACCGAAGCCCTGGTGACTGCCGACAAGCTGGTGGTGCGCTGTGGTCACGCGGAAGTCTGGGTGGCGCAAGGCCGCTATCTGCCGAGCACGACTGACAGAGGCGTGTCGTTTTCGCTCGAGAACCACGTGGAGATCTACGGCGGCTTTGCTGGCACGGAAAGCTCACGAACAGAGCGCGACTGGCACAAGCATCTGAGCGTGCTGAGCGGCGACGTCAACCTCGATGATGGCACCTCGGGTGGGTTCACAGTGCGCGACGCGGATAACAGTTATGTGGTGGTCCGAGGTGGCAGTCGGCTCCATCCGATCGACGAGAGTGCCGTGCTCGATGGTTTCGTCATCACGGGCGCTAGCACGCGGCCACTGTCGGGCGCGGTATCTGGAACGATCTATCTCGACCACGCCTCCGCAAGCTTGCGCAACCTAGTCATCACCAGCAGCTTCAGCCCCTTGCACTGCGTCGGTGATGGAACGCCCCACCTCGCAGACAGCGTGATCGCTACCAACGCGGGCACCTCGCTCACCGCGCTCGACACCTGTGCGCCCAGCCTGGAGCGCGTGGTGATGGCCGGCAACACCAGCGAATCGTTGGGTGGCGGCGGCGTGGTGTCGGCGCAAGAGCAGCCTCTGGCGTTGACGAACATGATCATCGCCGGCAACTGGTGTGGCAGCGCCGGCGTCTTGGGCAATGTCCCTGCTCTGAAGGTTGATCACGTGATCGTGGCCGGCAACTTCAGTTGGGCAGAAGGCGGCCATTCGAGTGTGCCTGATGGACTGGTTGGCCTCACCACGAGCGCCGAGTTGGTCATCACCAACTCGATCATCTGGGGCAACGTCCCGAACAACGGCGCACCCGGGGGAGAGATCCCGGATCACTCCTGCACGCAGGGCCAAGCAGCCAACGGCAGCAACGTCGAGTGCTCGACCAACTCGCCCTTGCGCGCCTACACAGCGCTCAACGGCACGTGGTCCGCGCGTTCCACCTATGATGAGAACACCGTGCAGACGGTGCTGCACGACAGCGCCGCCCACTTTGCACCGAACGCGCTGGCCGGCCTCTTCGTCCAATTCGGACCGGACCCTGTTGGGCTCGGGCCAAGCCAGATTCCCACCAATGGGCTGTGCTGGGGCTACATCGTCAGCAACACGGACAAAGACCTGCGCGTCTGGGGCTATTTCGTGGAGGCGGCACTGGCTGGAAACCTCTACACCATCCGCGACCTGCGCCCCGCAGCGGATGCCGTGACCATCGATCATGCCGCTGTTGGCGGCAGTGTCAGCGACATTCTCGGACAGTCTCGAGTCGATGTGCCGGCAACTACGGGCGATGTCAGCTCCGCGGATATCGGCGCCTACGAATATGTTCCCGGCAGTCCTGCGATCTGCCTGGCCAAGTGCCCATGACGGTCGGGTCGTAATCGAGTCGAGCCTGCTCGCACGGCCGTAGCGCGCGACCAAGCTACGGCCCGGTCCACATCACGATAAACGTGGCCCAACAAGTGCGCGATGAGGTTGTAGGTTGCGCGTGCTCGGCGCCGGCCGCGAGCTGACGGTTGCAGTGCTGAATCTCAGCGCTGCGCGCGTTGCACAACCCCGGCTGCAGCAGAGGTGTTCGCCCCGCTGCCGTCAGCAGCATGGTTCGCGGCCCAGCGGCAGCGGTTCGCCA
>JADGRG010000058.1 GCA_017881145.1 Sandaracinaceae bacterium
GATCTGGTGCAAAGCCATCCCCAACGGCGCCAACAACACGAGCGTGCGCGACGTGGTCACGCCGTACACGATGAACAAGCCCATCCCCTTCGAAGTGGACGGCTGCACCGGGCTGTAACGTAGCGTTAGGCAAGTTGCGAGAGCCGCGGCCGCGGAGCAAGCCGAAGAGGCCGGTGGGCTGCCGAGCTTCGACGCGCCTCGTGACACCCGAAGGGCGTGTGACACCCGAAGGGGTGTGACACTGTCAACGACGCCTTCGGCGTACCCGCTCCATCAATCCGTGATGGGAGATGTTGTCGAAGCGTCCTTTGATATCTCCCTCGACGATCCATTGGTAACGGAGACTCCGCCCCTCGTCCGAGACGTCGCCGGAGAATCAGGGAATGCTCGATCTCATCCCACGAAGTCGGATCCGGTGCGATCACGTCGAGGTTGCTTCTTCACCCCGTCCTCAACGAACACACCGGACACGGTAGGCGTTGGTGGTGCCGTAGCTGCCCGGGGCGCCGGCAGCGAAGTAGACGCCCCACGCGGAGCCGGACGAGCCGACATACGGCGACGACGACCAGAAAGTTTCTGCTGGCGCGCTCGGAAACGCGGTCGCGTCGATCGACGGATTGGATTTCGTCGCATCTACGATCGTGAGCAGCTCAGACACTTTCGGTAACCTCCAGCCGCCACTGGCAAGAGTGATACCCGAGCAGTAGCTCAGCGCTTCCGCCTGCGTATAGGTGTTTGCGTCCACCGCTTGCTGCCAGGTCAGCTTGGTGCGGGTGTCATAGACCGCGCCGCTCGCAGGATAGGTGTAGCGGCACGCGGGGGCGTCGGCGTGCGCGACGCGGGGAAGCAGGAGGAAAGCAAGCAAGGCTAGAAGCATGCTGGAGCGGCGGGTCATGCGGACTCTCCCTGACGCGATAGTTGTTCAGTCGACTCGAAACTCACCGGTTCGAGGACGCTGCCGCGGCGCTGCGCGCGCGCAATCCACAAGAGGCAGTCCGTCGCGGTATCGAGCAAACGCGCAGCCAGCGCGTACTTCTGACGCTTCGCGAAGCGCTGCGTGGTGCGCTCCAGCAGCACGATGGTGTCCATCGTGCTCTTGTAGATCGGCAGTCCCTCGTAATAGCTCACGGTGCGCACCTCGGAAACAGCGAGAAATTGTCGAGAAATCAATTCACCCCGTCCTCAACGAACACACCGGACACGGTAGGCGTCGGTGCTGCTGCTGTTGTTCGAGCCGCCGCTGCGGAAGTAGACGAACCATGCGATGCCGGACGCGCCGACCCACGGCGACGACGACCAAAACCAGGACGCTGGCGTGCTTGGAAATGCCGTCAGATCGATCGCGGGGTTGTACTGGTTGAAGTCCACGATCGACTCCAGCTCGGCCTTGGTCGGCAGTCGCCAACCGGGGCCCGCAAGCCAGAGGCCAGAGCAGTAGGTCTTGGCCTCTGCCCACGTGCACGTGTCGCCCGCAACGCTCGAGTTGCCCGAGCACCCGGTGTACGTCGTTGGCAGTGTGCCTTGCCATAGCAGCCCGCTGCGCGAATCGCTGACCGTGCCGTCGGTGTTGACGGCGAAAGTCGTCGGCGAATCCGCGGGCGCCCAGTCTGCGAACTGGCCGCGGCAGGTGTAGCACCCAGTGAAGTTCACGCAGGGGTCATCGCTTGTGCACACGTTGCTGCCCGTACACTCGTTGGTGTCCCCGCAGCTCGGCGCGGGCCCGCTCCAAGTGGCACCTGCCTGGCAGGTCAGCGCCGTGGCGCTCGATAGGCTGTACCCTGGGTTGCAGCTATAGGTCGCGCTCTGCGAGTACGTCGTGCCGTTCGGCGTAGACACGCTGCCGTTGGTCACGCCCGTCGGCGCGTGGCAATCCACCAGCGCGCAACTCGCGCCATCGCCCGTGTAGCCCGTCTTGCACTGGCAGTACGTGGTCCCCTGCACCTCCACGCAGCCGGCGTGGCTATCGCAGTTGGTGCCGTTGGCGTTGCAGATTGGGTTGGTCAGGCACTGCGTGCGGCCGTCGCCGTGGTAACCCGGGTCGCAGGGGCACTGGTAGCTGCCATCGGTGTTCACGCACGAGGAGCGGGCCTGGCAGGTGAAGGTCCGCTTCGCACACTCATCGATGTCCGTGCACGTGTGCCCATCGCCCGCCCTATCGCTGTACCCGCTTGGGCAGGCACCACAGACCGCCTTGCCACCCACATCCTTGCAGCTGACGAGCGCGTCGCATCCGCCGTGGGCTTGCGCGCAAGTCGTGGCAGACATCGGCATGCCGGTGTCCGCGCTGGCGTCTCTTCCCGCATCCACCGTCACATCGACCGCTGCGTCCGACCCGGCGTCCGCCAACACGATGTGCTGCTTCGCCGGCTTGCTCGGGTCGAACTGCAGCAGCGTGCTGCCGGCGACCTGCCCGACCGGTGCACACGCGGTGCCGTTCACGCAAGCCTTGCATCCTTCGCCATGACAGGTCGACGCGTTCCCGCAAAGCGCACCGAAGCGCGTGTCAGCGCAGGTCGTCAGTTCGAGCTCCAAGATCCTGACGCCCTTGTCGAACCACGTCGCCACGGCACGTGCTTGCACGAAAGGCACCTGGGCCTGCATCGCTTCGACCACGATCTCGAAACGCTTGTGGATAGGCGCGCCACGCTCGGGCACCACAGGGATATCCACCGGCCACACCAAACCCGCCTTCTTCACATCCACGCCCTTGACGACGCTCCACGGGCTGCCGTCGTCCTGCACGGCTGCGGTGATGCGCAGTCCGTCCATCCGCTTGAGCACCTCAGCGGTCGCGCTCACTCGCACGATCAACTCGGGCGGTTGGACCGTCGCTGCACTTCGCTCACAGGCGATCGCCAGCAGGGCGCAGCCGACCAACGCGGCGGCGCGAAGCATCAACGATCGGAGCGCGCGGTCGATCATGACTTGAGTGCCCTTCAATGCAGCGCCATCACGACGACACCTGGCGGCGTATTGGGCGTCGTGATCGGTCCGGCAACGTGCGGCGATGGCTGACCGCCACTCAGCAACGCTACCGTGACGATCGCACCGGCAACGAGCGCACCAGCCCCCGTCCACAGCCATGGGCTCTTCCACACGCTGTGGCGACCCGCCGAACCGTCGTCCTGCGGCCCCGTTCCAGTCGTGTCAGCAGCTTTCGTTGGCGTCGTGGCGCTCGTGAGCGCAGCTGCTGGCACCTGCGGCGCCGCCGACGCCTCACGACGCAGCGCTACGCTCAGCGTTTGCTCATCGCCGCCTTGTAGGAGCAGCTTGCGTCGCTCGGTCTCAAAGCCCTCGGCCTGCACCTCGAGCATGCGTTCACCGACCTGCAAGCTCAGCGTGCCGTCGGGCGCAAGCACCACAGCCGCGCCGTCCACAGTCACGCTCGCGTTCGCATTGGCAGGGGCGACCTGCACGGTTACGCGCGACACGTACTGTTGGGCCTTTCGCAGCAACTCTTCGGCTTGCAACCGCAGCGATCCGGTGAAGGGCTTGACCGTGGAGTCGAGCGCCAAGCGCAGATGTCCGATGCATTCCACATAGCGGCGGAGCGCGTACTCGGCCATTGCCATGCCGCGTAGCGTGCGGGCGTTGGGCGACAGGGCGTGTGCCTTGGCGAAGAGCGTCAAGGCTTCCTCGAAGTTGTGCGCGTCGTACTCGCTGAGAGCCTGGCCGATGGTCGCATAGTAGTCTGCTGCTGACGGCCGCGCCGCGTGCCTGGCCTGCGCACTCGCTTGCGCGGCGACGAGCCCGACCACAGCGGCGACCAACACTGCGCTGCCGATTCGAAGTCCCACGCCAACCACGCCAACCTCCAAGCATGCCCCGGGGCCGCCTACTTGAGAGAGGCGGCGCGGTCCCCCTGACCGTCAGAAGCGAGAACGACCGGGGTTAAACGCGATGCTCGGAACTTCCACCCGCGGCGCCAGTGGTGTCAAGACCCGAGCCTGCCAAGCACGGATGGTGAGAGTATCGCGGCCGCGAGGCGCAAGCGTGCGCCCGCGTGCATTGATCGCAAAGATCATGACCGAGTGTCCGATCGCGCCCAAGGCGCTGCGGCCGGAGATCCCGTTGACGCTGTCGCGGCTGATCGAACGGGCCAGCCCGTCGACCATAGACGAGCTCATCCGTAAGCTCGAGCCGTTTGGCACGGAGCTCGGATTCCGTGGGCAGATGACCGTCGGTGGTTCGGACATCCCGTCGGTGCGCACACCTGGGAGCAGTGCGCCTGCCGCACGCGCGGCAGGCAGTGCAACCACGCTCAGAATCAGAATCAGAGCTTGACCTTGTGTTCGTTGCCGTCGAAGCGCAGGTAGACGAGTTTGCCTTCCGCCACCGTGCGTAGCTCCACCGGGCGGTGCCAGATGCGCTCCAGCGCCACTAGCACGGCTTGCGCGTAGTCTTGGCGCAGGTCGATGCCTTGGTGGTCGTGCGCCA
>JADGRG010000636.1 GCA_017881145.1 Sandaracinaceae bacterium
ACGTACACCAGCCGGCCGAAGGGCCGCACCCAGACCCCCCGCTTCACGAACTCCCGCTGATAGGCCGTTACGTTGACCGGCTTACGCAGTTCGACGACGCCGATCGCGCCCAGCACCCGCACATCGGCGACGCGCTTCGCGCCACGACACGGAGCCAGGCCCTCGCGCAAGCGTGCCGCGATCTCGGCGATGCGTGTCTGCCAATCGCTGGCGAGCAGTGTGCGGATGCTCGCGACTGCCACCGCGCAAGCGAGCGGATTGCCCATGTAGGTCGGGCCATGCATGAACGCGCCACCTGCAGGCCCCTGCGAGATGGTAGCGGCCACTTCATCGGTGGTGAGCGTTGCCGCCAGCGTCAGGTAGCCGCCGGTGAGCGCTTTACCGAGGCAGAGAATGTCCGGCGCGATCTGCGCATGCTCGCATGCGAAAAGCTTGCCGCTGCGACCGAAGCCCGTGGCGATCTCGTCGCAGATGAGCAGCACGTGGTGCGCGTCGCAGAGCTCACGGACACGCGTCAGATAACGTGGGTGATAGAAGCGCATGCCACCTGCGCCCTGCACGATGGGCTCGAGGATCACCGCTGCAAGCTCGCCCGCGTGCGCGCTGATCAGCGCCTCGAAGCTCTGGATGAAGCGCTCGTCCCACGCTTCGTCGAAGGCGGGTCCGGGCCGCTCGGCGAAGAGTTGCGCGCTGAGCACACCGGAGAAGAGGCTGTGCATGCCGCTGACCGGATCGCAGACGCTCATCGCACCGAAGGTATCGCCGTGATAGCCGCCGCGCACCGTGAGCAAGCGCTGCTTCTTGGGCTCGCCGCGCGCTTGCCAGTATTGGAGCGCAAGCTTGATCGCGACTTCCACCGACACCGAGCCCGAATCGCAGAGAAAGACCTTGGTCAGCGGCTTGGGTGTGATCTGCAGCAGCAGCTTGCCCAGCGTCACCGCAGGCTGATGAGTCAGCCCGCCGAACATGACATGCGCCATCTGGTCGAGCTGTTGCCGTGCGGCGGCATCGAGCGCTGGGTGCCGATAGCCGTGGATGGCCGCCCACCAGGAAGACATGCCGTCGATCAGCTCTCGGCCGTCCTGCAGCAGGATGCGCACGCCCTGCGCCGAGCGCACGGGATAGACAGGCAGCGGGGCGCCCATCGAGGTGTAAGGATGGAAGAGATGTTCGCGGTCGAAGGCGAGCCACTCGTTTGGGTCGCGTTCACTCATGGCGCAGGCTCGATGGGAGCTTTCACGCCGCCGTCACGCAGGTGGGGCACGGGCTCCGGCGGCAGTAGATCGAGTGGATTGGCTCGCTTCTGCCCGGCGTCGGTGTGCGCCGCGAGCCCTGGCGCCGCCAGCTCTGCTGACGGCGGCGAATCAATGGCCGCTTCGTCCTTCTCGTCCTTCTCGTCCTTGCGCGGCTTATGCGATTTCTTGTCGCCTACCCGCGCCTTGGTTGCAGCACTGGGCTGCGCTGCCGCCTCCGTGCGAGGCGGTATCGGGGTTGCGGCTTCTGGTTTCACGAGCCAGAGAAAGCCTGCGAGAGCCGGCACGAGAAACACCAGCAACCACAGCCAGCTCCCCTGCGAGCCCTGCTCGCGAGCTGCGCGGGCCCTTTCGGTGAGCTCCGGCGGTGGCAACGAGAGCGCGGTTTGCGCGAAGGGCATGCGTTCGGTGTCGGCAGCATGCTGGCTGCGCTGCGCTCGTTCGGTTATTGCCACCGGACGCTCCAGGTCTTGCTGGATCTCCGGCAGCTCGAGCAACGCATCCAGCCGCTCACGCAGCGCTGCAGCTGAGGGCGGCCGATTACGCGGGTCTTTCTCGAGGCATTGATCGACCAGCGCAGCCAAGCGTGCGTCGAGCTCCGGGGCGCGCTGACCGGTGGGGATGTGGGGCTCGACCGACGAACGTATCACCACGGCGTGTAGGGTCTCGCCATCGAAGGGCATGGCGCCGCAGAGCACCTGGTACATCATCACGCCCATCGACCAGATGTCGCTCGCGGTTCCCACGCTGCGTGGCTGCGTGGCTTGCTCCGGGCTCATGTAGTAGGGCGTGCCGAGCGCGATGCCGGTCGCCGTGCTCGACTTGTCGTGCAGGTCACGCGCCAGGCCGAAGTCGAGCAGCTTCACGCGCTCGCTGCCGTCGGCGGCGAGCACGATGAAGACGTTGGCTGGCTTCAGATCGCGGTGCACGATGCCTTGTGCGTGTGCGGCCGCCAGTGGCTCGAGCACCTTGCGCAGCCATTCCATGCTGGCCAGACGATCACCGGGCGCGCGCAAGAGGCGTTGCTCCAGGGTCTCGCCTTCGAGCAACTCCATCGCCAGGAAGAGTCGGCCATCGCTGCTGCGACCCGCGTCGTGGACCCGTACAATCCCGTCATGTCCGATGTGTGCGGCGGCTCGCACCTCGCGCAGGAAGCGCTCCTCGGCCTGCGCGTCGCCAGCGACCTCCGAGCGCAACACCTTGAGCGCGACGCGCGCGTGCGTGAGGCTGTGGTGCGCGACGTACACGCTACCCATCGAACCGTAGGCCAGTGGCCGCTCGATCACGTAGTTGCCAACGGTCTCAGGCGGGGGTGACGTCGAAGGCATGAAGGGCGCAAGTGTAGCCTCGCGTCACCGCGGCTGACCAGCCGCCGAGAGCCGACGTCTGGTGGCAAGCCGCAGCACGAGCAGCGCTGCGCAGAACCCGAAGAGCACGTGGTTTGGCGCGGTGTGCAAGCCGACTGTCTGGCAGGCGCAGGCGCGCACGGTGCGCGTCGACGCGTAGATCGGCGGCGGCGCGCACGAGCAATCGCTGCCATTGCACGTATGCTCTGGCAGTTGCAGCGAGCAGTAGCCGTCTTTGTCGTCCTGCGCGAGCCTGCGCTTGCTGGTCTCACCGTCCGGCGCCTGCGCATACATCGTGGCGGCGGCGACGCTGGTGTGGCCGAGCCCCAGGATGTGGCCGGCTTCATGCGTCACCGTGTTTCGCAGATCGATGTTATGCGAACCACAGCCGTTATCGCAGTTGGCGTAGCTCCCGATGCCGGTGTTGAATTCCTGGTCGACGTCGAGGATCTCGCCGGTGGTCGAGTCGTGCCAGAGCAGCGTGAGCGCGAGCGCCAATGGATCGTGTCCGAGCGAGCTCCACTGCTGCGTGTTGTGCGCCGTCACCAGCGATTCGTTCTCGACGTCGAACACGAAGCGCGACGTGTTGCCAGTCGTCGTGCCAGCGGCTTGCGTCACCTGGAAGGGTTTGCGCCCAGTTCCGCAATCGACCGCAGCCCAAGTCTGGAACGACTCCGCGAAGCCGTCACGGATCTCCTGCTCGGGCATGAGCCGCATGCTGGCGAAGAAGTTGTTGTTGAAGGTCTGCGTCAGGCAGCTCCGGGTCCAGTGCAAGAGCGCCACGCCTGGCCGTTCCACGCAGGGGCCCGTGGACTGTGACTCGACGCTCTCGCGACAAAAAGCCGAGGCGCGCTCCGGGGTCGAGAGCATCACCAAAAGCATGGTGAAGAGCGCGCAGCTGACACAGAGCGAGCTATAGCCAGCCCGGCGCAGCAGAGCGTGGCGGACTCCGGGATTGAATAAGCCAAGCATGCACTAAGCTACATAACCCGAACTGCAGGCGTTTGCACGCCATGGGCCGGTGCCAGAGTCGGCGATCACAGGCTGTCGAACTGACCGTGCGTCTCCAGCAGCTCGACGATGGCGTCGACTGCTTGCGTGATCGGCTGGCGATCGAGCTTGACGGTCAGCGCTGCGCTGCTGGGCGCCTGGAAGCCGTCGAACTTGGCGCTCGGGCGGCGCTCGCGACAGAGCGCAAGCTCGGTATCCACGAACACCTCGATGAAGCGTTCTGCCCCGATCGCCGCTCGCACGTGCTCGCGCTCACTTTGCAGATAGGAAGGAAAGGCGCAGATGGTGATGAGTCCGGCGTCGGTGCAGGCGCGTGCTGCGCTGATGACCGAGTCGAGTGTCTCGGCCCCGCGAAAATCCGCAGGAGGTTTCGCGGTCTGATACCCGCGAAAATCCGCAGGAGGTTTCGCGGTCTGATACTCGCGAAAATCCGCAGGAGGTTTTGCGGTCTGATACTCGCGAAAATCCGCAGGAGGTTTCGCGGTCTGATAACCCAGCGTGACCACGTGCGCGGTGCGGCCGAGGTCGAAGAGCTTGCGCTCCAGCGCATAAGCCAGCGACCAGCGACCCGACCCCGGCAAGCCGGTGAGCCAGAGCGTCGCGCCACTCTGTCCGAAGCGTTCGCGTCGTTCGCGTGGGCTCACCTGAGTCTTGGGCGTAAGCCCCGAGCCCGCACGGATCTCTTTCATCAC
>JADGRG010000637.1 GCA_017881145.1 Sandaracinaceae bacterium
AACGTGGCCCTCTACCAGGCCGGCGCGTTTCTCGGCGTGACCAACGTCGATTTCGTCGCCGACGGCGAACAGTTCGCCCTGTTTTTGAGCGTGGCCGATCAGCTCAAGCTCTCTCGCGCGCTCGATAAGAAGCACAGCGCGCTGGTCAGAAAGCAGCGCACTCAAATGCTTTTGGCCTTCATCGTTACGGTCGAAAACCTTTCAGGCAAAGCCGTGACGCTGAACCTGGCCGATCGCGTCCCCGTCTCCGAAGACAAGGACATTGTCATCAGCGGCGTCAAAATCAGCCCCGACGCCAAGCCCGACTCAAAAGGCATCCTGCGCTTTTTCGTTACCCTCCAGCCCAAAGAAAAGCGCAAATTCGAAATCCAATATCAAGTCGAGTACCCGCCGACTTTGGTGCTCGAAATGAAAAGAAATCGAGCCACCGAACCGAGCCCTGCCGCCGCCGCGCCCGGCAGCCCCGCGGCACTCGCTCCACGCAAAGCCTACGACATCAAGCAAGACATCGAGCGGCTCGAGAGCTCGTTCTAGCCTCGCGCTCTCAGTAGCACGGCGGTTGCCTCACTCGCGCCGGAGATAGGCATAGCGACCGTTCGGCACGAGTGCAGCGACTGATGTTGGCGGCTCGCGACGCGGGGCGGTAAGCTCACGCGTCGCGTCGACCAGCGCCGTCAACTTCGGCAGAGAGCTCGGCAGCAGTTGTCGCAGCCACGCCCCCACTTCTGGGGCACCGGCGCCACCGCTATGCGCTAGGTACGCTTCCAAGTCCTGCGCCATGTCGTGGGCGGTTTGATAGCGTTGGTCGACATTTCGGGCCAGCGCCTTGTCGATGATGTTGTCGAGCCGATGATCGACGTTGCCGCACAGGGTCGAAGGCCGAGGGATTGGCGCGTTCAGTACGGCGGCGAACGTGTCTGCTTCGCGCTTCATCCGGAAGAGCCTACGGCCCGTTAGCAGCTCCCAAAGCACGACCCCGAGGGCCCATACGTCACTGCGGCGATCATAGGGCTTGCATCCGAGGTACTCGGGCGACATGTAAGCGACCTTGCCTTTGAGCACGGTTTGGCCGGTCTCGCGCTGCCTCCTTACGCGCGCTCGCATGATGCCAAAGTCCGTCACCCTGACGGTTCCGTCGTGCAGCGCGAACAGATTGTGTGGGGTCAAATCGCGGTGAACCACCTCGCGCGGTACGCTTCGGTCGGTGAGCTCGTGAACCGCGTGCATCCCCTGACAGCAGCCAGCGATGATGCGTGACACGATCCGATGGTGGCGAGCCGTCTGCACCAACTCCGGCTGCTCGGCCATCGCGTGCGATACGCTCGACAGCGGTTCACCCACCAAGAACTCCATCACCAGGTACGGGCTGCCGTCTGCCGCAACTCCGAGATCGAACACGTTGCGGACGCATGGATGATTCACGTCGGATGAAACGGAAGCTTCGTCCGCGAGCATATCGACATAGTCGGGATCCGCACACAGGCGAGGCAAGGGCCGCTTCACAGCGACCAGCTTCTCGAAGCCCTGGGCGCCCCGGTGGACTCCGAGGTAGACAGTCGCCATCCCGCCGCTGGCTAGCTCGAAGCACAGCTCGCAGCTCCCGAGCCTTAGAGTCTGCCCAGGCACGAGGCCGATCAGCGCGCTTGGGTCGAGGGGCACCGGAAAATCTGGGCTATGCACATTGCGCCGGGAGTTCGGCGGCGGAAGCCGCGTCTGCTCCCGGGCAGAGCTCATGGTCGGCGGCTCCCTGAAACATACTTGCGGGGGTCGAGGCTCCTGCACCGGCATGAAGCTCATCGCGGTGGTCGGTTCCAAACGTCCGGCTTCCAGACTGACCATTGTATCGGCGTCGAGCTTGCGTAAAGCGCGGCTATTTCGGCGCAGCGAGAGCCTGGCTATTTGCGGGGGCTTCACGTTCGCACCGCCGGAAACGCCCTGCCAGGCTCCGCCAACAGAAAGCCTTGCAGCAGATCGCAGCCGAGCTCGACGACGGCGTCCCGCTCCTCGATGACCTCGATGCCTTCGGCGACAACCGAGATGCCGACGTCCTTGCAGAGGGCCGTCATCGACCGCACGAGCTTCTGCTTCAACGGACTCTTGTGAACATCGCGCACCAGTGACAGGTCTAGCTTCACGAACTCGGGCTCTAGTTGTGCGAAGCTCGCTAGGCCCGAGTAGCCAACCCCGAGGTCATCGATCGCGATCCGAAACCCCACCTCTCGGAGCTGGGCCACACGGAAAGAAATATTGTCGATCAATTCCAGCGAGCTGCGTTCGGTGATCTCCAAGACGACCCGCTGAGCCATCTTGGTGAGCGGAGCGTCCGGAGCCGTGAGCGCCTCGTCCATGAGCTCGATGGCGTGGAGGTTCACGAACAGCAAGGCCGAAGGGGGCGCGCTCTGCATGGGCTCGGGCGCCTTGTGCCGAACGGCCCACCCGACGTCATACACTCGTCCAAGTTTCTCGGCCGCATCCAGGACGGCACCGGGGTTACCAAGCGCAGGGTCGTCGCTGCGAAGAAGGGCCTCGTAGCCGAAGACCGAAAGCGCTTTCGCCTCCACGATGGGCTGATACGCCATCCAGAGCGTGCTCAGAGCGCGATCCAGCGTCGCTCCCAGGCGCGCGCTATCGCGGATTTCGCGCCGCGCCCCGGGCCGCCGCCAGCCCGCGCGAGCCAGCGCTGGCTCCGGGAAGCGAACACGCACCCCGGTCACGGATTCGGGCCCCGCAGCAGCCCCCGATTTTGCGCGTTGGTAGAGCTCTGACATTTCCGCGTTCGACATCGTTCCGCTCTCGTTCTTGTTCCGTCGGTGCATTGGATCTCATCACTGCTCAAGGGCCATGGTCACACGATGCCCCACCCAAACCAGCTTTTGCGCAGCCGCCCCTACAAGGAAGGCCAGGTGGCCCGCCCTGTCGGATTCGTCGTGGCGCCTCTGGGAAGAGAACGCCGCCGACCCCTCTTATGAAGCTAGCAATGTTTGTACCGCTTAGAGCAGGCGCTATTGGTGGGAAGAAGGGCCAAACGCCACGTTGCGCACCTTGTGGCTCGGACGGCGCTGTAGCGAACGCTGCCGGCAAGCTCGCCACACCGCGCCAGAAGTGTTTGACGGTGCTGGACGTGAGCGAGGCTAAGGGACGACCAAATCCGGTCGTGGTCGTGTTGCAGGGCAGTTCATTCCAACAAAGGTCGACGGCTCAGTTGATGCAGAACGGCGAGCATGAAGACCTGCTCGCTTGTCGACCTAGCGAAGCTCTC